>CAYPVZ010000141.1:0-7321 GCA_964414235.1 uncultured Rhodothermales bacterium
GAGGTCCTCTTCGAAGCTGGCGACCTCGGGCGCGACGTAGCCGGCGGCCGGCGCGCGCGGCGTGGCGACGGCTGTGTTGATGTCCGTCACGACGTTGCCCGCGAGGTCGTTGTTGATGACGGCCGTCGTGATGGACGGCGAGAGGCCGTCGACGGAGCCGTCGGCCGCCGTCGGGAGCGAGCCGTCCGGGTTGCGGGTGACGAGGCCGCGGTCGTAGGCCACGAGCGCGTAGTAGTACGTCTGCCCGTTGATCACGTCGCGGTCGACGTACGAGTGCCGCAGGCCGGTGTCGTTGCCCAGGTTGAACTGGACGCCGTTGACCGGGACCGGGTGGAGGCCCCGGATGCCGTCGGCGAGGTCGAACTGAGCCAGCGGGCGCTGGTAGACCGGGTTGCCGTAGGCGTCGGTCACGAGCAGCCGGTCACGGAAGTTGGGCTCGGTGCTCTTGTAGAGCATGTAGCCCTCGAAGTCGTACTCGCGCAGGAACGGGTCGTAGCTCTGCTCCGAGCGGCTGTCCCACGAGAGCGTGACCTGCCCGTCGCCGGCCACCGCGGTCAGCGTCGGCTTGTCGGGCGGCCTCGCGAACTGGTAGTTCGCGTTGTAGATCTGCTGGACCGTCTGCTTCTTGCGCGCCAGCGCCGAGTTCTCGACGTCGCGCGGGTCGGCGAAGTCCTTGTCGGCGAAGAGGAGCGCCATCGAGAACCGCTCGGTCTGGCCGGCCGCCAGCGGGAACGGGCCGCTGGCGAAGAACATGCCGAGGTTGCGGCCGCCCTCCAGCACCACGTCGACTGGCGGGAGCGCCTGGCGGAAGACGCGGTAGTCCTCGGCGTCGTCCGTCAGCTCGAAGCGGTGGACGTCGAAGACCGAGAAGCCCGTGAGGCCGATCTGGTCGGACTCGTCCTTGTCGAGCGCGTCGAAGTTGGGCTCGCCCGGCGTCGGGCGGCCGTCGCCCTCGCCGACGTCGCGGCCGGGGTAGTTCTCGGCCTCCGGCCCGATGCCGTCGGCGCCGACGTCGTCGAGCAGCGGCTCGCCCTCGGACCACTGGCCGTCCTCGTCGACGTCGAGGAACTGCTGCCAGTTCAGGTTCTCGTCGCCGGTCCACCAGCGGCCGGCGCGGTAGGCCGCCGTGTTCTCGACCGGCCCGTAGAAGCGCTCGAAATCCTCCACGTCGTAGCGCGCCGCGACGGCCGCCAGGATGGCCTCCTGCCCCTCGATGAGCTGGCCGGGCCCGCTGTCGCGCGTCTCGTCCGTGATGCCGTCCTCGTCGTTGTCGACGCCGTCGGTCGAGTTGCCGGGCGACTCCAGGAAGGCGTAGCCGGCGGTCCCGACCGGGCTCCACTGGCCGGGCGAGCCGATGCCGTCGGCGTCGTAGGCGAAGGCGAGGTCGAGGCGCGTGTTGTAGGCGCCCTCGTCGTCGCCCGAGTCGTCCGTCCCGCCGACGCCCCAGTCGATGTACTGCGCGAAGACGACGTCGTCGTAGTCGACGCCGCACTCGTTGGTGATCTCGTAGACCCAGAAGATGACGTCCTGGGCCAGCGGGTGATTCCACTGGAAGCCACGGACGGCGACCTCCAGCCCGAGCCCGCCGCGGCTCTGGTCGCCGGGGCATGGGAAGAACTGGTGGGGCGGGAGCGTCCACTCGCGGTCCGGCGCGTCGTCGAACACGAAGTACGTCTCGACGTCGGCGTTGCGGACGCCGCGGCCGAAGAAGCCATTCCACTGCCCGGCCCAGTCGATGGGCCGGTCGGGCCACTCGGCGGGCCACGTGGACTCGTCGTCGCTGCGGGCGGGGCTGGACTGGTAGGGGTTCGAGTAGCCCGGCAGCGGGGCCCAGCCCCACGGCACGCGCGTCTCGGGGTCGCGGTCGATGAACTCGCGGTAGTTCGTGCTCATCGGGTAGATCGTGTTCCCCTGCGCGTCGGTCGTCTTGGCCGACACGATGAAGGCGATCCCGTCGATGTAGCTGTGGCCGGAGCCCTTGGGCCACTCGGCCGAGGGCTGGTCCGGGTGGCGCGCGATCTCGCCGTGGTTGGCGTAGAGCGTACGGACGCGGTTGCCGTCGAGGATGCCCCACTGCGTGAGCTGGGGGTTCCCGTTGTGGGGGTCGGGTACGCGCTGGGCCCGCGCCGGGCTGGCGGCGAGCACCGCCAGCAGGGCGAGCGCGCCGAGGGCGCTCCTTCCTGGTCTCAGATTCCTCATGTCCTGGTTACAGATCGAGGCTCACGCCGAACTGGACGAGCCGCGGCGCGGCGTAGAAGTCGGGCCGACGGAGGAACTCGTCCTTCGTGTTGAGCCCGAGCGCGGCGCCGCTGTAGTAGCGGAGGTTCGGCGTGGGCAGCCCGGTGTCGGTGTAGACGCCCGTCACGTTGCGGGCGTCGAACAGGTTGTAGACGCGGAGGAACAGGCCCGGCTCGAGCCCGCCCACCCGGATCCTCCGCGTCGCGAAAAGGTCCACGTTGGCCACGCCGGGCCGGCGGGCCGAGTTCTCGACGCCCGTCCGCTCGTCGGACTGCGTCGGCGTGTAGGGCAGGCCGCTGCCGAGCTGGGCCACGAGGCTGACGAGCCCGATGCCGCGGTCCGCGTGGCCGACGGCCGTGCGCACGTTGAACTGGTGGCGGCGGTCCCAGTCGAGCGGGACGAGCTGCTTGACGGGCTCCGCGCCGGCCTGCTCCGCGAGGAGCTGGTCCCGCGGGTCGCTCGCGTTGCCCTCGGCGATCTGGTACGTGTAGTCGACGTTGAGCGAGAACCCGTCCACCGGGCGGCGCTCGAAGGCGACCGTGATGCCGCGGACGTTGCCGTAGTCGCGGTTGATGAACCGGCCGTAGCGCGAGAGCTGGAAGTCCTCGCCCGCGCCGGCCGCGATGGTCTCGATCCGCGTGCCGAGCAGGTTGCGGACGTCCTTGGAGTAGACCGTGACGTCGAGCCCGATGGACTGCGAGAAGGCCTGCTGGAGCCCGATCTCGTAGGCGACGGTCTGCTGCGGCTCCAGGTCGGCGTAGCCGAACGGGCGGCTCAGGCCGAGCTCCGGGTCGTAGATGTAGTCCGGGTTCGTAAAGAGGTAGTCGAACGGGGGCATCTGGAAGAAATGCCCGTAGGCCACGTGGACCACGCCGCGCTCCGAGATCGGGTACGCCAGCCCGAGGCGCGGCGAGACCTGCCACTTGGCCTCGGTCGGCCGCCGCTCCGACGTCCGCGGGCGCGTGAAGTCCGACGGGACGTCGGTCCGGGCGTCGAAGTAGTCCAGCCGGACGCCGAGGTTGAGGACGAGGTAGTCCAACTCGACCTTGTCCTGGACGTAGGCCGAGGCCTCGATGGGCTGCTGGCTGTACGTCACGTGGGCCGGCGTGCCCTCCACCGGGATCGCCGGCTCGAACCCGGTCGATGCGTTGTTGAGCACGTCGAACGCGTCGAGGTCGAGGTCGTGGACCTTGAACTCGGCGCCGCCCTTGACGAGGTGCTGTCGCGTCACCTGGCTCGTCAGGTCGAACCGGCCGACCGACGTGCGCGTCTGGCGCGAGAAGTGGGTCGGGCGCGCGCCGCCGAGGTAGAACGAGAAGTTCGGGCTGAGCTCCCGGAGCGCCGTGTCCTGCGGGTAGCGTGGGTCGAGCGGATCCTCGTAGACGTACTCGTCGACGCCGTTCTGGAAGGTCGCCGCCTTGAGGTCGAGGAAGGTGCTCGTCGAGAGGAGGTAGGTGTACGTCCCGATGAGCGAGGCCGAGTTGCCGTAGACCGTCGTCTGGCCGTCCGGGTTGTAGCGGAAGAGGTGGTTGTAGTTCTGGCCGCTGTCGCGCTGGAGCAGCCCGTTGACCGCCAGTCGCCCGCCGAAGAGCTGGGCGGTGAGCTTGCCCTGGGCCGTGGCCTGCTCGCTCCAGTTGAGCGAGGCGTAGGAGCTGTCGCCGAGGGCCGGCACGTAGACCGTCCGCCCGTCGACCTCGACCGGCTGGCGGTCGTTGGTGGCGGCGTAGACCGGCTGGACGATCCGCCGGCCGTAGAGGTAGCCGTCGTTGTGGACGTAGCGGCCCGAGGCGAAGAACGTGAGCCGGCGGCCGAGGCCGGGCACGGGGCCGCTCAGGCTGCCGTTGGCCTCGACGTTGCCCAGCGCGTCGAGCGCTGTCGGCCGGTCGAACAGGTCCGTGGAGCCGGTCGCGTAGCCGCCGCCATAGGCGCTCAGGCTGACGCGGTAGTCGTCGCCGCCGTCCTTCGTGACGATGTTGACGACGCCGGACTGCGCCTGGCCGTACTCGGCGTTGAAGGTGCCCGAGATGACCTCGACCTCCTGGATCGCCTCGTTCTCGACCTGGAAGGCGAACGACTGATCGTAGACGTCGTTGACGGGGACGCCGTCGACGAGGTAGGCCACCTCGCCCGCGCGACCGCCGCGGAAGTGGCCCTCCACCACGCCCGCCTGCAGGTTGACGACGTCGGAGAAGGACTGGACGGGGAGCGCGTCGAGCTCCTCGGCCGAGATGGAGGCGGAGGACGACGTCCGGTCGCGCTCGACGATGGGGCGCTCGGCGCGGACGACGACCTCCTCGGTCTGGAGCGTCTCGGGCGCCAGCGCGGCGTCGAGGTCGGTCGTCCGGTCGATCTGGACGCGGACGTTCTCGACGAGCTGCGTCCCGTAGCCGATGGCCGAGATGCGCACGCTGTACGTCCCGGGGCGGACGCTGACGACGTTGTAGTAGCCGTCGAGATCGGTCGAGGAGCCGCGCTCGGTGTCCATCACGAGCACACTGGCGCCGATGATCGGCTCGCCGGTCTCGGAGTCGGTCACGCGCCCGGACACCTTGCCGGTCTGGGCGGCGGCCGGGACGGCGAGGGCGAGGAACAGGGCGAGCGCGGCGAGCGCCCGGCCACACAGGTCAGCCATCACGGGGCGTGATTCAGAGTCGAAGTCAGAGCGCGCCTCGCCACCCGCTGGCGACGACCGCCAGCGGGGACGTGGTGCGAGGGGGGAGATCCGGGGCGGGACCACCACAGCCCGCCCCGGACAGATCGGCCGCCGTTAGCGGACGACCGTGATCGTCTGCGCCTCGGCGTGGGCGCCGGAGCGGAGCACGACGAGGTAGTTGCCCGACGAGAGCGTGCTGCCGTCGAAGGCGGCCTCGTGCGTGCGGGCCGCCAGCGGCTCGCCGTCGAGGAGAAGCGCCACGCGGCGGCCGAGCATGTCGTACACCTCGAGCGTCACCTCCGCGGCTTCCGGCACCGTGAACCGGAGGCTCGTCCGGCCCGCGAACGGGTTCGGCGCGACCGCGTCGAGCCAGCGCTCGGCATGGGGCGTGCCGTCCGTCGACGTCGGATCCTCGGCGGCCGTCCCGAAGAGCTGGCTGCCGGCGATGTTCGTGATCGAGACGTCGTCCCAGTAGGTGGCGCCGGTGAAGGCGTGCCAGTAGCGGAGACGGAGCTCCATGCCCTTGGTGTCGGCGCGCGGGTTGAGGACGAAGGCGTAGTTCGTCCAGCCGTTGTCGGCCGTCTGCGGGTAGAGCGGGATGACCTGCGGGTTGTACTCGCCGTTGAGCCGGATGTCGGCGCCGCCGTTGTCGCCGTAGCCGGCCGCGCCGGCTTCGAGGTTGGTGTACCACAGCGCCGTCAGGCCGACGTTGTTGTCGCCCTGGCCGATCGTCTCAGGATCCTCGTTGCCCTCGCTCTTGAGCCAGAACGAGACGAGCATCGGCTGACCCGGCGTGGCCGGGACGCGCTCCGAGATGGCCACGGCTTCCGGGGCGCTCTCCAGGTTCTGCTCGATCTTGAGGCTGGCGTTGCCCGTGTGGGCCTCTTCCGTCGTCCGCGTCAGGAAGAACGGCTGGGTCTCCGGCCATCCCTCCACACCAGTCCCGGCGTCGGGGCTGTAGAAGTACCACCCGCCCGGCACGTCGACCGTGGGGTTGAAGATGTCGCCGGGCCAGGTATCTGGAGTCCCGGTGCGGATAAAGAAGTCGTCGACGTAGACCGAGCCCGTGGCGTCGGCGCCCTTGCGGACGAGAATCGTCGCGCTCGTTGCGGCGTTCGGCAGCACGATCGAGCCGAGGTCGGCCGTCGAGACCTTGACCCAGCCGCCGGTCGAGGCGGCGTCCTGCGGGAGGTCGAGGATGACGTCTTCGCCGAGCAGGTCGTTGCCGCCCGCGTCACGGAAGCGGTAGACGATCTGGAACTTGGCGTCGTCAGTGGCCGGGTTCGTGTTGACCCCGTCGGTCCAGACGAAGGCGCCGAACTCGAGATCGGCGTTGCCCGGGAAGGCGGGCGTCCAGTTCCGGACGGCCTCGTCCATCGTCCACGAGGCGGCGCCAGCGCCCGAGAGCTTCAGGCTGTAGTTCGGCGAGCGCGACTGCTCCGTGGACCACGTCGCGCCCGCGCCCGAGGGCGTCCAGTACGACGGCGTCGCTCCCTCGAAGCTGTCCTCGGCCACGAGGTTCGGCAGCGCGTCGGCCACGTCCTCGGCGTCGCCGATGAACACGTCGTCCCAGTAGGTGACGCCGGTGAACGCGTGCCAGTAGCGGAGCCGGAGCTCCATCGCGACCGAGCCCTCCCGCGGGTAGACCACGAAGGAGTACTGGGTCCAGCCGTTTTCGGCCTGCTTCGGGAGGCGCGGAATGACCTGGTCGTTGTACTCGCCGTTGAGCCGGATGTCCGCCCCGCTGTTGTCGCCGTAGCCGGCCGCGCCGGACTCGAGCTGCGTGTACCAGAGCGCCGAGATCCCGACGTTGTTGTCGCCCTCTCCGATCGTCGAAGGGTCGGCGTTGCCCTCCGTCTTGAGCCAGTACGAGACGAGGACGGGCTTGCCCGGCGTGACCGGGACGCGCTCCGAGATGGCCACGGCCTCCGAGGCCGTCGGGTCGAGCTGCTCAATCCGGAGGCTCCGGCTGCCCGTGTGCGCCTCGTCAGTGGTCGCCGAGATGGCGAACGGTTGGTTCGTCGGCCAGCTGTTTCCGGACGAGAACCCGTCCCACCAGTAGTACCAGCTGCCCGGGACGTCGACGTTGGCGTTGAAGATGTCGCCGGTCCACGTGTCCGGCGTGCCGGTGCGGATGAAGAGGTCGTCGACGTAGACCGTGCCCGTCGCGAGCGTGCCCTTGCGGACGGTGACCGTCGCGCTGGTGGCGTCACTCGGGAAGACGATGGCCCCGAGCGACGAGGTCGAGACCTCGACCCAGCCGCCGGTCGACGCACTGCTCTGCGGGAGATCGAGGACGACGTCCTCGCCGAGCAGGTCGTTGCCGTCTGCGCCGCGGAACGAGAAGGCCAGCTGGAACTTGGCCGCGTCCAGAACCGGGTTCGTGTTGACCCCGTCGGTCCAGACGAAGGCGCCGAACTCGAGATCGGC
>CAYPVZ010000142.1:0-7309 GCA_964414235.1 uncultured Rhodothermales bacterium
AGCGAGGACCACCCGTACCCGCCCTTCTCCCCGACGCGCGTGGACGGCGCGATCTACGGGCGCGGCGCGGTCGATGCCAAGGCGAGCGGCGCGGCCATGATGGCGGCGCTGATCGAGTTGGCGGAGTCCGGCTGGCGGCCCGAGGGCGGGCGGTTGGTCGTCGCGCTGACCGAGTGCGAGGAGACCGGCGGCGGCGAGGGCAATGGGATGGAAAAGCTCCGCCGCGACGTCTTCGGACGCGACCTGCCCGACGTCTCGGCCGCCCTCGTCGGAGAGCCGACCGAGTTGAAGCCGTGCCTCGCGCAGAAGGGCCTGCTCATCCTGACGGCCACGGCGCACGGAAAGACGGCGCACGCCGCCCGCGCCCACCTCGGCTCGAACGCGCTCACCATCGCCGCCCGCGACCTGCTGACGATCGACGCGTTCACGTTCGACAAGGCCGATCCGCTCCTCGGCCGGCCCACCATCACGGCGACGCTCATTGAGGGCGGCACGGCCAAGAACGTCGTCCCGGACCGCTGCACGATCACGCTCGACGTCCGCTCGACGCCGGCAACCACGCACGCCGAGCTGGCGGAGGCCATCCGCCAGTCGCTCGAAAGCACGGTCTCGGTCTACTCCGAGCGCATCGTGCCCTGCGCGACGCCTCCGGACGCCCGGGTCGCCCGCGCGGCCATCAGCGCTCTTGAAGACCTCGGCCTCGACGCCGAACCCTTCGGCAGCCCGACGGCCTCGGACTGGATCTTCCTCGCCGACGTGCCCGCCGTCAAGATCGGCCCCGGCCGGAGCGAGCTGTCCCACACGGCCGACGAGCACGTCGAGGTCGACCAGCTCGAACGGGCCGTCGCCGTCTACTCTGAGATCGCCCGCCGTTACTTCTCCGCATCATGAGCACTCCCATCTGGCACAAAGGCACGGCCGCCGAGGACTGGGTCACCCGGTTCACCGTCGGCGAGGACTGGCGATGGGACACGATCCTGCTGCCGTACGATCTGGAGGGCACGCGCGCTCACGCGTGGGCGCTCGGGCAGATCGGCGTGCTGAGCGAGGCCGAGGTCGACGAGATCGGCGCGGCGCTCGACGCGATCCGAGCGGGCTGGGAGGCCGGCGACGTCACGGTCCGGCCCGAGGACGAGGACATGCACACCGTCATCGAGCGCGAGCTGACGGCGCGGCTCGGCGACGCGGGGAAGAAGATCCACGCCGGCCGGAGCCGGAACGACCAGGTGCTTGTGGCGCTGCGCCTGTGGCTCCGCGACGCGCTGGCGTCCGTCGCCAACGGGGCGTCCGAGATCGGTGAGGCACTGCTCGGCCACGCCGAGGCGGGGCAGGCCATGCTCATGCCCGGCTACACGCACGGCCAGCGCGCCATGCCGACGACCGTCGCCGTCTGGGCCGCCGGCTTCGCCGACCTGCTGGCGGACGACCTCGACACGCTCCGCGCCGCCCGCCAGTCCGTCGACGCGTCGCCGTGGGGCAGCGCGGCCGGCTACGGCGTGCCCGTGCTCGACCTCCCGCGCGACGCCGTCGCCAAGCGGCTCGGGTTCGGCCGAACGCAGGCCATCGCGGCCGTCCAGCTCTCGCGCGGCAAGGCCGAAGCCACGGCTGTCCACGCCCTCGTCCAGCTCGGCCTGACGCTGAACCGACTCGCGGCCGACCTCGCACTCTTCGCCACGTCCGAGTTCGGGTTCGTGAAGCTGCCCGTCGAGCACACCACGGGCTCGTCGATCATGCCGCAGAAGCGAAACCCGGACGTGCTGGAGCTGGCGCGCGCCACCTATCATCGATTGACGGCGGAACTACACCTGCTCCTGACGCTCCCGGCCAACCTGCCGTCCGGCTACCACCGCGACCTCCAGTTGACGAAGGAGGCCACGATGCGGGCCGTGCTCGCGGCGCAGGACCTCGTGACGGCCGTCGGCGCCGTGCTGCCGGGCGTCCAGTGGCAGGTCGAAGCGATGCGCGCCGCGCTCTCGCCTGATCTCTTCGCAACCGCCGAGGCGCTCAAGCGGGTCGAGGCCGGCACGCCGTTCCGCGACGCCTACCGCGCCGTGGGCACGCACCTCGATACGCTCACCGTCCCGGATGCCGCCGACGCGCTGGCGGCCTACTCCGGCGCCGGCACGCCGGGGAACGTAGATGTCGCCACGCTCCGTCAGCGGCTAGCGGACGCCACGGCCTGGTCGCCAAAGACGGCCTAGAGCCATCGGATGCTGAACCTCTTGGCGCTCCCAGTCACATGGCGGCTCCGTGATGAGCGAGACGACGGTGTCACCTAGCCACGCACCCCGCCCCGCCTCGAGAGACGCTCCAGCTTTACCTCGGCTGTCCCCCGCCGCGTCAGCCCGATCTCGTCAGCCGCCGCGCGCGAGACGTCGATCACGCGGTCGGTGTGGAAGGGCCCGCGGTCGTTGACGCGGACGACGACCCTCTTACCCGTCCGTGCCAGCGTGACACGGACGCGGGTGCCAAAGGGAAGCGTCCGGTGTGCAGCCGTGAAGTCCTTGGGGTCGAAGCGCTCGCCGCTGGCGGTCCGGTTGCCCGCCAGTTCGTTGCCGTAGTAGCTCGCTCGTCCGCCGCCCATCGCCTCACCTTCTTCTGCTCCCCGAATGTCTGCCACTGCCACGATGGGCGGAGCGGGCGGCGTCACCGGCTCGGCCTGGGCGACCACGACGGGCGTCTCCAAACTGGCGTCGCCGACGGGCGTCGAGATCGACAGCGAAACGCCGCCCCCGGCGAGAACCGCCAAGCCGGCCGCCAGCAGGCGGCGCGTCGAGCGAGAGACGAAAGGGATCGGCATGGGACGCGGGGAGCGTTTGCGACAAAGTAAAGGCCTGAGCCCGTCGGGATCGCCCTGGCCCGTCGAGGCTTCACACGGGGGTGCGTGTTGTCGCTCCCGCACGACGTGGCGCTGGAAAAAACAGCGTGGGGACGGCGCCTTCCATAGCGCCGCCCCCACGCAGGGAGCCAGATGGCTCGAACTAGATCGCGCTCAGCTGGAGTTCGGCGTCGTCATCAACGGCCACCGCCAGATCGGTCGCCGGGGCGGCCACGGCCGAAGCGGCCGGCGCCATGAGCGTGAACTCGGGATAGGCCACCGCCCCGTGCTCGTGGAGGTCGAGCCCGCCGGTCTCGATCTCGTGGCCGATGCGGAGGCCCATCGTGCTCTTGAGCACCTTGAACAGGAGGTACGAGAGCGGGAACGTCCACAGGAACGCCGCCGCGACGCCGATGGCCTGGATGCCGAGCTGGCTGAGCGAGAACCCGTCGGCGGCGAAGATGGCGACGGCCAGCGTGCCCCAGGCTCCGCTAAACCCGTGGACCGCGACAGCACCGACCGGGTCGTCGACGAACGTCTCCAGCCAGAGCGCGGCGTAGACCACGATGACGCCGGCGATGAGCCCGATCCCGATGGCCCCGATGGGCAGGACCGCGTCGCACCCCGCCGTGATGCCGACGAGTCCCGCCAGCGTCCCGTTCAGCGTCATCCCGACATCGGGCATTCCGCCGCGGATCCACGTCACGGCCATGGCCGCGACGGCGCCCGCGCCGGCCGCGAGGAACGTGTTCGTGGCGATGAGCGCGATGTCGGTCGAGCCCGCCGTCGTCGAGCCGGCGTTGAAGCCGAACCAGCCGAACCACAGGATGAACACGCCGAGCGCGGCCAGCGGGATACTGTGGCCCGGGATCGGCACCGGCTTCCCGTTCTCGTCGTACTTGCCGGCTCGGGCCCCGACGGCGAGCGCGCCCGCCAGCGCCGCCCAGCCGCCGACCGAGTGGACGACCGTCGAGCCAGCGAAGTCGTGGAAGCCGAGCCCTTCGAGCCAGCCGCCGCCGTTGAGGAGGCTGCCCCAGGCCCAGGATCCGAAGACCGGGTAGATCAGGCCGCTCACGACGAGCGAGAACACGAGGTAGGCCGCAAAGTTGACCCGCTCGGCGACGGCGCCTGAGACGATGGTGGTCGCCGTCGCGGCAAAGACGGCCTGGAAGAAAAAGAAGGCGTAGATCCACGACGTCTCCTGCCCGTCGAGACCGGAGAGAGCAAAGCCGGACGTCCCGACCCAACCACCGAGCGACGGCCCGAACATCAGCCCGAAGCCGACGAAGAAGAACACGATGCAGCCAGCCGCGGCGTCCATCAGGTTCTTCATAATGATGTTCGCCGCGTTTTTTGCCCTTGTCAGACCGGTTTCAAGAAGCGCGAAACCGGCCTGCATCAGGAAGACGAGGGCCGCAGCCAGGATGGTCCAGACGTAGTCGAGGTTCACCTGGACCGTGTCGGGCGTCGCATCCTGGGCGTGCGCGACGACGGGCACGAGGGCGAGAAGCAGGAGGAAGTACCTCATAATCGTAGGCGTGAGGGGGGGTGAGGTCTCACGGATGGCAGAGGCTAGCCCGCCTTCCTAAAATTTGTCAAGGCCAACAAGCTCTTTGGCCCGAATCAATTGAGCCGGTAGCGCTTTTTTTCCTCTCCCATGAAGCCCATCCGGCAGAACGCTCGACGTCTGCGAGCGACAAACGGGTGTCACCACCCCATGCGTCCTTAGTACAGTCACGATCCTCGATCCCATGAAAGCCTCTGACCTCCCCCGCCTCTCCGAGCCCTTCGTCCCCGACGACGTTGAATGGAAGCCGGGCGCCACGACGCGTGACAAGTCGAAGGGCCTCGCGATGGCCTACCTCACTAGCCGCGCCGTCCAGCAGCGGTTCGACGACGTGTGCGGCCCGGCCGACTGGCGCAACGAGTTCGCGCCCGGCCCGGACGGCGGCGTTCTCTGCGGCATCTCGATCCGAGTCGAACGCGAGGATGGGGCGGCGGAATGGGTCACGAAGTGGGACGGCGCCGACAACTCGCAAGTGGAGGCCGTCAAGGGCGGGCTCTCGGGTGCGATGAAGCGCGCGGCCGTGCAGTGGGGCGTCGGTCGATACCTCTATGAACTCCCGGCCACCTGGGTTCGCCTCGACGATCGTGGCCGGTTCGCGGAGTCCCCGCAGATCCCTCGCGAGTATCTCCCGGAGGGCGTGCGACCAACCGCCACCACGCGCTCGCCTGCAGAGGCGCCACGAGAGACCGCGCCAACCGGGTCGCCACGCCCGACGCCTCGAAGCGGACAGCGGCGAGTCGTCCGGCCTGCCCCATCCGGCGACGGCGATGCGCGGCGAGCCGAACCGGGATTCTAACCCCGCACCTCAGGACTGGCGAACGAGGTGGATGTACACCAGTCCTGCACAGGACAGCCATCGAGGCTACGGCCCGAGGCTAGGTGGCCTCCAGATTCGGGACGGGCCCCTTGCGCGCCCTCCACCCTTGCCCGTATTTAGTCTTGATCCGCCGCCCGTTGCTATGACCCGAACCGCGATTTGTGGAGCGTTCGTCGCCCTCGCGCTGGGTCCCACGACGGTAGCGGCACAGGGTACGTTCCAGACGCTCGATCCCTCCTACGGCGGAGAGACAGCGAGACGCGGGTTCTACGACGGCTTCGCGCTGTCGGGCGAGGCGGCCTATCGCGACGGCGACCTCCTTGGTCTGTCCGAGCCCGGGACCCTCGCCCCCAGCGACCTCTCGCTCTCAGCTCGCCTCGACTACGCGCTCCTCCCGCAGCTTGACCTCGCGCTCGTGGCCGACCTCACGGGCGCGGCTCAGAATGGCCGGCTCGGGATGAGCTGGGTCGTCCTCAAGCCTTACTGGCACAATGAGGCGACCGACTACGCCGTCCGCGTGGCCGTCGACCCCGTCAGCGAGGGCGGACTCGGCTTCCGCCAGACGGACGTGGCCTTCCTCTCGACGACCTCCCTTTCGCCGAGCGTCACGTCGGATTTGTCGATCGGCGTCCGCCGCCTGCGTGCCGGTTACAGCGACGCCGCCATCGACGTCACAGAGTCTGCCTCGACGGGGGAGGTGACGCTCGCCGTCGCTCGGCTGGCGACCGAGAACACACCCGAGCGGACTCGGATCGTCGGCCAATCACTGCGCGCGTCGTGGGGCTACAACGTCCTGTTCGACCCGGCCGGCAGCCGATTCGCGTTTGGCATCCTCGCCGAAGCGGGTGACTTTACCGTCGTCCGCACGCGACAGACCGTCCCCGAGGACGCGGGCCTCGTCCCCGACAACACCGAAGACCCGTCGGACCAAATCCGGAGCGGGATCGGGTGGATTCGAGCCGGCGTCGAATTCAGCCGGCCAGCCTACCAGCTGGCGCCGTTCGTGAGCGTGCCAGTCCTGACCTGGGCGGACGTCCAGGGCACGGAGGTTCGCCACGGCCCGCGGTTCCAGAAGCTCCGCGTCGGCCTTCGCGTGACGCTCCGGTAGGTCTCGGAGAACTGCCGCGAGCGACGGGCGGGGCGGCGCCGCCAGCGGGAGATTCCCGCCCCCCGACCCCGCTTTCCTGTGCGCCTCGGCATCCTCTCCGATACTCACGGCTACTACCACCCCGAGCTCGACGAGGTCTTCGCGGACGTCGACCTGATCCTCCACGCGGGCGACGTCGGACCGGCCGACGTACTCGAACGGCTGGAGCGGCTGGCGCCCGTCGTCGGGGTTTATGGCAACATCGACGGACCGCCGGTGCGCGGCCGTTTTCAGGAGCACGTCCGGATGCGGGTCGAGGGGATCCGTCTGTGGATGACGCACATCGGAGGCCACCCGGGGCGCTGGGCGAAGGGCATCGGGCCAACGCTCCGCGCCGATCCACCCGACCTCTTCGTCTGCGGCCACAGCCACATCCTGCGCGTCGAGCGCGTGCCGGCGCTCAGGGGTATGGTCTACCTCAACCCGGGCGCCGCCGGACGCCAGGGCTTTCACCAGGTCAAAACGTGTGTCCGGTTGACGGTTGCCGATGGGCGGCTGAGCGACGCCGAGGTGATCCACCTGGAGAAAGAAGACCGACAAACAGGCTAGCTTCCCGGCATGGACTCGCTCGCCTCGCTCGGCGCCATCGACGATCCGGCCGACGCCGCGCTCGCCCTCGACGACCCACTCGGCGCCCTCCTGCTCGCGCTGATGAGCCGGCTGCGCACGACCCGAGCTGTCGGCGCCCTGTGGGAAGATGGCGAGTTGCACGTGACGACGGTGAAGGGCCGAACGAGTGTGACTGTCGGGACTCGCGTTGACGACGCCGACAACGACCTTCCGGCGGCCCTCGCCGAAGCCGGTCTCGTGCTGGCGGTTCCGTTACGGTACGCGGGCGAGCCGGTCGGACTGGTCGCGATCGGCCCTCAACTGGGCGGAATTGACTTCGCACCGACCGAGATAGGTCTCGCACGATCGCTGGCGAGCGCGACGGCTGCCTCGCTCGCCGCGCGCCGCGCC
>CAYPVZ010000143.1:0-7307 GCA_964414235.1 uncultured Rhodothermales bacterium
GCGCGAGGCGGCCGGGGCGCTTTGTCGTTGGACCCGAAGGGCTTAGCCCAGACGGCGGTTGATCTCCGCGAGCGTCTCGTCGTCGGCGCCCGACGGCGCCGGGGCGCCGAGGAAGTCGCCGTCGCCGGTCGAAAGACCGCGGTCGAGCGCATCCTGCGTGGCCTGGAGGGCCTCCAGTTCCTGGCGGCTGCCCACAACGATGTCGCGGTACTTCCGCAGGCCGGTGCCCGCCGGGACGAGGTGCCCGATGATCACGTTCTCCTTGAGCCCCAGGAGCCCGTCGACGCGCGCCGCGATGGCGGCCTCGGTGAGCACCTTGGTGGTCTCCTGGAACGAGGCGGCCGAGATGAACGAGTCCGTCGCGAGTGCAGCCTGGGTAATGCCCAGGAGCACGGGCTCGGCGACCGCCAGTTCGGCATCGCGGACCTCGATCTCTCGCTTGTCCTCCCGCTTGAGGGCCGAGTTGGCCTCGCGCAGCTGGCGGCGCGTGAGCGAGTCACCGATCCGGTACTGCGAGTCGCCGGCGTCGACCACGACGAAGCTGTCGTAGAGCGCGTCGTTCGTCTTCTCCAGCTGGAGCCGGTCGACCAGGTCGTCTTCGAGGAACGGCGTGTCGCCGGGGTCCCCGATCCGGACCTTCTGCATCATCTGGCGGACGACCACCTCGATGTGCTTGTCGTTGATGCCGACGCCCTGGAGGCGGTAGACCTCCTGGACCTCGTTGGTGAGGTACTCCTGGACGGCCGTGGGCCCGAGGATCGCGAGGATGTCCTGCGGCGAGATCTGCCCGTCGGAGAGCGCCTCGCCCGCGCGGACGAAGTCGTTCTCATGGACGAGCAGGTGCTTGCCGAGCGACACCAGGTAGGTCTTCTGCGTCGCCCCGTCGCGGGACGTCACGATGACCTCCTGCGCGCCGCGCTTACGGCCGCCGAAGCTGACGACGCCGTCGATCTCGGCCACGACCGCCGGGTCCGCCGGCTGCCGCGCCTCGAAGAGCTCGATGACGCGGGGCAGGCCGCCCGTGATGTCGCGCGTGCCGGCCGACTGGCGGGGCAGCTTGGCCAGCACCATACCGGCCGTGACCGCGTCCCCGGCGTTGACCTGGAGACGGGCCCGGACGGGCATCGTGTACTCACGGCCGCCCTCGCCCTCAATGACGATGGCCGGCGTGAGCGAGCGCTCGCGGGTCTCGGTGATGACCTTCTCCCGGAAGCCGGTCTGCTCGTCCGACTCCTCGCGGTAGGTCGTCCCCTCGATGATGTCCTGGAACCGGATCGTCCCGGTCGTCTCGGCGATGATGACCGAGTTGTACGGGTCCCACGAGGCGACGACGTCGCCCTTCGAGACCTTGTCGCCCTCAGACACCGCCAGCTCGGCACCGTACGGGATCGTGTAGGCGATCCGCTGCTTGCCGTCGGCATCGAGGATGCGGACCTCGCCCGAGCGGCCGAGCGCGATCGTCTTGCCCTCGTCGTTGGCGACCGTCCGGAGGTTCTCGAAGGCGATGGAGCCGTCGAACTTGGCCTCGATCGTCGACTCGGCCGCGATGCGCGAGGCCGTGCCGCCGATGTGGAAGGTCCGCAGCGTGAGCTGCGTGCCGGGCTCGCCGATCGACTGCGCCGCGATGACGCCGACCGCCTCGCCAGCCTGGACGAGCCGGCCGTTCGCGAGGTCGCGCCCGTAGCATAGGGCGCACACGCCGCGCTCGGACTCACAGGCGAGCACCGACCGGATCTCGACCGTCTCGATGGACGTGGCCTCGATCTGGTCCGCGATCTCCTCCGTGATCTGGTCGTCGCGGCGGATGATGACCTCGCCCGACTCGGGGTCGCGAACGTCGTGGACCGACACGCGGCCGATGATCCGGTCGCGGAGCGACTCGACGATGTCCTCGTTGTCCTTGAGCGCCTCCATCCGGACGCCGCGGAGCGTGCCGCAGTCCGGAATCGTGATCGTCACGTCCTGCGCGACATCGACCAGCCGGCGCGTGAGGTAGCCGGCGTCGGCCGTCTTGAGCGCCGTGTCGGCGAGGCCCTTCCGCGCACCGTGCGTCGAGATGAAGTACTCGGCGACGGAGAGGCCCTCCTTGAAGTTGGACTTGATCGGGTTCTCGATGATCGCGCCCGCCGAGCCGGCCTGACTCTTCTGCGGCTTGGCCATGAGGCCACGCATGCCGCCGAGCTGGCGGATCTGCTCGCGCGAGCCACGAGCGCCCGAGTCCGCCATCATGTAGATGGCGTTGAAGCCCTCCTGGTCGTTCTGGAGTGTCTCGTAGAGGACGTTCGAGATCTCGTTGTTCGTCGTCGTCCAGACGTCGATGACCTGGTTGTACCGCTCGGCCTCCGTGATGAAGCCCATCTCGTAGTTCGAGCGGATCTCCTCGACGCGCGCCTCGGCCTCCTCAGTCAGCGTCTGCTTCGCGTCCGGGACCACGATGTCCGAGATCGAGAAGCTGAGCCCGCCGAGCATGGCCTGGCCGAAGCCGAGGTCCTTGATGTCGTCGAGGAACTTGGCCGTGCGCGGGAAATCGGTCGCCTTGAAGACGCCCGCGATGATGTTGCGGAGGTTCTTCTTGGTCAGGACCTGGTCGATGTAGCCGACGCCCTTCGGGACGATGTCGTTGAACAGCGCGCGCCCGACGGCGGTCTCGATGATCGCGCCGGCCTCGTGCTTCCCGTCGAACGTGGGCTCCGCCAGCTTGAGCTTGATGCGGGCGTGGAGCGACACGCGGTCCTGGTCGAACGCCTGGCGGACCTCGCGCGTCGAGCCGAACAGCATGCCCTCGCCCTTCTCGCCGGCCCGGTCCTTCGTCATGTAGTACATGCCGAGGACCATGTCCTGCGACGGGACCGCGATCGGGCCGCCGTGCGCCGGGCTCATGATGTTGTGTGAGGCCAGCATCAGGATGCTCGCCTCCAGGATCGCGTCATGCGACAGCGGCACGTGGACGGCCATCTGGTCGCCGTCGAAGTCGGCGTTGAAGGCCGTCGTGACGAGCGGGTGCAGGCGGATCGCCTTGCCCTCAATGAGGACCGGCTGGAACGCCTGGATGCCGAGCCGGTGCAGCGTCGGGGCGCGGTTGAGCATCACCGGGTGCCCGTCGATCACCTTTTCCAGGATGTCGAACACGTCAGCCGTCCGGCGGTCGACCACCTTCTTGGCGGACTTGACCGTCTTGACGATGCCGCGCTCGATGAGCTTCCGGATGATGAACGGCTTGAACAGCTCGACCGCCATCTCCTTCGGCAGGCCGCACTGGTGGAGCTGGAGCTCCGGCCCGACGACGATAACCGACCGACCCGAGTAGTCGACGCGCTTGCCGAGCAGGTTCTGGCGGAACCGGCCCTGCTTGCCCTTGAGCATGTCGCTCAGCGACTTCAGCGCGCGGTTCGAGTCGCTCCGGACGGCGTTGGCCTTCCGCGAGTTGTCGAACAGCGAGTCCACGGCCTCCTGGAGCATCCGCTTCTCGTTGCGCAGGATGACCTCCGGGGCCTTGATGTCGATGAGCCGCTTGAGCCGGTTGTTCCGGATGATGACGCGGCGGTAGAGGTCGTTGAGGTCGGACGTCGCGAACCGGCCGCCCTCGAGCGGGACGAGCGGGCGGAGCTCCGGCGGGATCACCGGAATCACCTTCATGACCATCCACTCCGGCTTGTTCTCCATCCGGGAGTTGGCCTCGCGGAAGCTCTCGACGATGCCGAGCCGCTTGAGGGCCTCGGCCTTGCGGGCCTGGCTCGTCTCGGTCCGGGCCTGGAAGCGGAGCTCGACCGCCAGCGCGTCGAGGTCGAGCCGCTTGAGCAGCTCCTCGACGGCCTCGCCGCCGATCATGGCGACGAACTTCTCCGGGTCGTCGTCAGCGAGGCGGTTGTTGTCCTCGCGGATCTGGTAGAGCACGTCGAAGTACTCGTTCTCGGTCAGGAGCTGGCCCTGCTCGATGCCGAGGTTCGACGCGCCGCCGGGGTTCACGACGACGTACGACTCGTAGTAGATGACCTTGTCGAGGTCCTTGGACTTCATGCCCAGGAGCGCCCCGATCTTGTTCGGGAGGCTCTTGAAGTACCAGATGTGGACCACCGGCACGGACAGCGTGATGTGCCCGAACCGCTCGCGGCGGACCGACTTCTGGGTCACCTCGACGCCGCAGCGGTCGCAGATGATGCCCTTGTAGCGGATCCGCTTGTACTTGCCGCAGTGGCACTCCCAGTCCTTGACCGGGCCGAAGATCTTCTCGCAGAAGAGGCCGTCCTTCTCCGGCTTGAAGCTCCGGTAGTTGATCGTCTCCGGCTTGAGCACCTCGCCGAACGACCGCTCGAGGATGGTCTCGGGCGAGCTGAGGCTGACGGTGATCGAGCTGTAGAACTTCTTGGGCGCCGGCTGAGCCGGCTGGATGCCGAATGCCATGTTCTGGGGACTAGGGGTTTGGAGGTTTGGGGCTGGAGCCTGGCCGCTGGCGACGCGCGCCGCCAGCGGCTAGCAGTCAAACCCCCTAATCGATTCGCACTTCGAGGCCGAGGCCCTGCATCTCGCGGAGCAGGACGTTGAACGACTCGGGGACGTTCGGCTCGGGGATGTTGTCGCCCTTGACGATCGCCTCGTAGGCCTTCGAGCGGCCCTGGACGTCGTCGGACTTGACGGTCAGGAGCTCCCGGAGGACGTTCGAGGCGCCGTAGGCGTAGAGCGCCCACACCTCCATCTCGCCGAAGCGCTGGCCGCCGAACTGGGCCTTGCCGCCGAGCGGCTGCTGCGTGATGAGGCTGTAGGGCCCGATGGACCGGGCGTGGATCTTGTCGTCGACGAGGTGCGACAGCTTGAGCATGTAGATCTGCCCGACCGTCGTCTTCTGGTCGAACGGGGCCCCGGTCTGGCCGTCGTAGAGCTGGGCGCGGCCGTCTTCGGGGAGGCCCGCCTCGCGCAGCTTGGCCGCGATGTCGTCCATCGAAGCGCCGTCGAAGGCCGGCGTCGCGTAGGTCTCGCCGAGCTTCTCCCCGGCCCAGCCGAGGAGGGTCTCGAAGATCTGTCCCAGGTTCATGCGGCTCGGCACGCCGAGCGGGTTGAGGCAGATGTCGACGGGCGTACCGTCCTCGAGGAACGGCATGTCCTCGACCGGGACCACCTTCGCTACCACGCCCTTGTTGCCGTGGCGGCCGGCCATCTTGTCGCCGACCTGCAGCTTGCGCTTCTTGGCGATGTACACCTTCGCTAGCTGGACGATGCCCGGGGGCAGTTCGTCGCCCATCTGGATCCGGTACTCCTCCTGCTCGGCCGCGCCGGTCACCTCCTGGTGCCGCCGCTGGTAGTTGGCGAGCAGCTTCCAGGCCTGCCGGTTGGTCTCGTCGTCCGAGGTGTAGGCCTGGCGGATCTTGAGTTCGGCCGGCTCGATGTCCTTGAACTGGGCGCGCGAGAGCTTGGCCCCCTCGCTCACGACGACACTGCCGTCGCGGAGCTCGATGGCCGCCCCCGCCTTCTCGTTGCCGACGAGCGAGAAGAAGCGCTCGTAGAACGACGTCTGGAGCGCGTCCACCTCGCGGTCGAGCTGGCGCTTGATCTCCTCAAGGCGCTTCTCTTCGGCCTTCTTCGTGATCGGGTCGGTCTTGCGGCGCGAGAACAGCTTCGTGTCGATCACGATGCCGTTCATGCCCGGCTTGGCCTTGAGGCTGGCGTCCTTCACGTCGCCGGCCTTGTCGCCGAAGATGGCCCGGAGCAGCTTCTCCTCCGGCGTCGGGTCGGTCTCGCCCTTCGGCGTGATCTTGCCGACGATGATGTCGCCCGGGTTCACCTCGGCGCCAACGCGGACGATGCCGCGCTCGTCGAGGTCCTTCGTCGCCTCCTCGGAGACGTTCGGGATCTCGCGCGTCAGCTCCTCCTCGCCGCGCTTGGTGTCGCGGACCTGGTGCTCGAACTCCTCGATGTGGACGGACGTGAAGATGTCCTCCTTGACGACGCGCTCCGAGATGACGATGGCGTCCTCGAAGTTGTAGCCCTTCCACGGCATGAAGGCCACGAGGACGTTCTTGCCGAGCGCCAGCTCCCCCTTCTCAGTGCTGGCGCCGTCCGCCAGCAGCTCACCCTTCTTCACCCGCATGCCGGCGCTCACGCGCGGCTTCTGGGTGATGTTGGTGTCCTGGTTGGTCCGGCGGAACTTGATGAGGTCGTACGTCCGGACGGGCTCCTCGAACGCCGCGTCCGCGTCCTCCGGCGTCTCGTCATAGCGGACGGTGATCTTCGTCGCGTCGACATACTCGACCGTCCCGTCGCCCTCGGCGACCACGATGGCGCGGCTGTCGCGGGCGATGCGGCCCTCCAGGCCGGTCCCGACGTACGGGGCCGACGGCCGGAGCAGAGGCACTGCCTGGCGCTGCATGTTCGAGCCCATGAGCGCACGGTTGGCGTCGTCGTGCTCGAGGAACGGGATGAGCGAGGCGGCCGGCGAGATGATCTGGTTCGGCGCCACGTCCATGTAGTCGATCTCCTCCGGCGAGACCAGCGGCACGTCGCCGCCGATCCGGGCCCGGACGAGGTCGTTGGCGAACGTGTTGTCGTCGTTGAGCGGCGCATTGGCCTGCGCGATGACGTAGCGGTCCTCGTCCTCGGCCGAGAGGTACTCGATCTGGGTCGTGACCTTCCCGTTCTTGACCTTCCGGTACGGCGTCTCGATGAAGCCGAACTGGTTGACGACGCCGTGCGTGCAGAGCGACGAGATGAGGCCAATGTTCGGCCCCTCCGGCGTCTCGATCGGGCAGAGCCGGCCGTAGTGCGTGTAGTGGACGTCGCGGACCTCGAAGCCGGCGCGCTCACGCGTCAGGCCGCCCGGCCCGAGCGCCGACATGCGACGCTTGTTCGTCAGCTCCGCCAGCGGGTTCGTCTGATCCATGAACTGGCTCAGCTGGTTCGTGCCGAAGAACGTGTTGATCACGCTCGACACGGTCCGGGCATTGACCAGGTCCTGGGGAGTGAACTTGTCGGCGTCGCGGAGATTCATCCGCTCCTTAATCGTCCGCGCCATGCGGGCGAGGCCGAGCGAGAACTGCTGCTGGAGCTGCTCGCCGACGGTCCGGACGCGGCGGTTGCCGAGGTGGTCGATGTCGTCGACCTGGCTCTTGCCGTTCTGGAGCTTCACCAGCTCGGTGATGATCGCGACGATGTCCTCCTTCGAGAGGGTGACCGTCGTGATCGCCTCGTCGAGGCCGAGCCGCTTGTTCATGCGGTAGCGGCCGACGTCGCCGAGGTCGTAGCGCTTGTCGGAGAAGAAGAGGCGATCGAGGAGCGCGCGGGCGGCGTCCACGTCCGGCGCCTCGGCGCCGCGAAGC
>CAYPVZ010000144.1:0-7295 GCA_964414235.1 uncultured Rhodothermales bacterium
CAGGACGGCCGACCGCCCGAGATCGTCCGGGTGGAGCGGCCCGACGCCTTCGCCTGATTCCCTCGTTTCCATGATGATCCGCCTCCTCACCCTGTCCGTGCTCCTCGCCAGCCCGGCGCTGGCACAGGTCCAGCGCGCCGAGAACGTCGCCGTCGGTGCCTCCGGCATGGGCCAGGCCAGCGGCCCGTTCACGCTGTTCTCGCTCGCCGACAACCGCGTCGTGCCGACCGCGGACTCGGCCTCGATGGCGTGGGACCTCGCGTTCCGCGGCACGACGATCCTCGTCAACGGCGGGACGAGCGGGCCGGGCGAGGGCGCGGCCGTCCTCCTGCACGCGCCGTTCGACGCCGTCGAGACGATTGCGGCGGACAGCCTTGTCGCGGATGGCGACCGGGCGTGCCCGCGCGGCGAGCCGCTCTCGGTGTGCACGGGCTCCGGCAACGGCTGGTACCTCTACACAGACAACGGCGTGACGCCACTCCCGGACCGTACGCTGGTCGTCCGCACGGCCGACGGCGCGGGCCTGGTCAAGGTCCGGTTCGAGAGCTACGTGCTGAGCGAGCCGCTGCCCGACGGCTCGCGCCCGCGCTTCTACACCTTCGAGCACGCCCGCCTCGGCGCGGACCGCTGATGCTCGCGCTGGAGGACGCCACGGTTCGGGTCGGGAGCGCGACGCTGCTCGACGGGCTCTCGCTGGCGGTCGCGCCGGGCGAGGTCGTCGCCGTGGTCGGGCCGAATGGGGCCGGCAAGACGACGTCGCTCCGCCTGCTGGCGGGTGAGGCGGCGCCGACGACCGGCCGCGCGCTGCTCGACGGCCGCCCGCTGGCGACGCACGCCGCCGACGCGCTCGCTCGGCGCCGCGCCGTGCTGCCCCAGGCCTCCGCGCTCGCGTTCGGCTTCTCGGCGCTCGACGTCGTCCTCCTGGGGCGGACGCCGCACCGGGCGACCCGCCGCGAGGACCGCCAGTCCGCGGCGCGGGCGATGGATCGTGCCGGCGTGCTCGGCCTCGCCGCCCGCCGCTACCCGACCCTCTCGGGCGGCGAGAAGCAGCGGGTCCACCTCGCCCGCGCGCTCGCCCAGCTCGACGGCACCGACGGCGAGCGCTACCTCCTGCTCGACGAGCCCACGAGCGCGCTCGACCTCGCGCACCAGCACGCCGTCCTCCGTGTCGCCCGCCGCGAGGCCGCCTCGGGCGTCGGCGTGCTGGCCGTTCTCCACGACCTCAACCTGGCCGCGCAGTATGCGGACCGGATCGCCGTGCTGGCGGCCGGAAAGCTCGTCGCGGTCGGCACGGCCGAGCACGTGCTCACGCCGTCCGTCGTCCGCTGCGCCTTCGGGATCTCCGTCGTCGTGACGCAGAACCCGTGCGCGGCGTGTCCCCTCGTCGTGCCCGTCCCGGATGATGCCGGCGACGGGCTGTACGCTCCCCTCCCCATCCTCGCCGACGTCTAGTCGCATGTCTTCCGACCTCCGCTCCACCTTCGCGGCGTTCCGCGCCGATCACGCATCGACCCGCATCCGCACGGCCGCCCGCCAGCTCGGCGTGAGCGAGGCCGAGCTCGTCGCCACCGGCGTCGACGGCGCGGCCACGCCGCTGGCGAGGCCGGCCGGCGGCTGGCGCCAGCTGCTCCACGAGATCGAGCCGCTCGGCGAGGTCATGGCGCTGACGCGCAACGACGCGTGCGTCCACGAGAAGCACGGCGTCTACGACAACGTCTCGACCGACCTCCCGCACAAGATGGCGCTCGTCCTCGACGACCCTATCGACCTGCGGCTGTTCTGCGGCCGCTGGGCCTCCGGCTTCGCCGTCGCGACGCCGTGGGAGGGCGGCCCCGACGGCCTCCGTCGCAGCCTCCAGTTCTTCGACGCCAACGGCGACGCCGTCCACAAGGTGTTCCTCACGCGGACGAGCGACGTCGCGGCCTACGACGCCTTCGTCGCCGCGCATGCCGCGCCCGAGGCCGAACTGGCGGTCGAGCCGCGCCCGGCGCCCGAGGCGGAGACGCCGGACGCCGAGATCGACGCCGCGGCCTTCCTCGGTGCGTGGGCTGCGCTCCAGGACACCCACGACTTCTTCCCGCTCCTCCGCGACCACGGCGTCGGGCGGACGCAGGCGCTCCGGCTGGCCGAGGGCCGGTTTACCGAGCGCGCCGAGCCGATCGCCGTGCGGCGCGTGCTGGAGGCGGCGGCCGAGACCGAGACGCCGATCATGGTGTTCGTCGGCAACCCGGGTGCCATCCAGATCCACACCGGCCCGGTCCAGAAGCTCGTCGAGCGCGGGCCGTGGTTCAACGTGCTCGACCCCGGGTTCAACCTCCACCTCGACGAGACGCAGATCGCCGAGGCCTGGGTGGTCGTGAAGCCGACCGAGGACGGCGACGTGACGGCCGTCGAGGCCTACGACGCCGAGGGCCACCAGATCGTCCAGCTCTTCGGCAAGCGGAAGCCGGGCCTGCCGGAGCTGGAGGCGTGGCGCGAGATCGTCGCCAGCCTGCCGCGCCTCGGCGCGCTCGTCTAGCCCCGCTCCTGTCCGGCTGGCGGCGCGCGTCGCCAGTCGGACGCTTGGTGCCTCTCCCATGCAGATCCGTCCTGCGCTTTTCGCGCTGCTCGCCCTCGTCGGCTGTTCCGTGCGTCCAGCGCCGGACGGGCCGCCCGACCTCGTGCTCGGCCCGTTCGAGGACGACTACGGGAGCACCTACGAGATCACGGAGCGGACGTGGCTCCACCGTGGCTACGCCCGTTACCACGTGGCCCGCTGGCGGAGCGGACCGGACGGCGGCTACCTCGTCGCGCAGAACGACGCCGCGAACCCGGCCGATGGCGGGCGATGGACGCGGATCGACTGGGTCCGCCTCGACGGGATGGCGCCGTACGCGTGGGCGTTCTGCCTGAGTGCGTACGATGCCGAGACCGCGGCGGCGGCCGAGGCGGTTCGGGTGGCTCAGCCGGAGGCGCCGCGGACGGGATGCAACGGTTTTCCGTTCTCCCGGATGAAGCGCGTGACGCGTTGAGGCCTACGACGCCGGCCGGGGGCCGAGCGTCCCGAGGAGAAGCGCGTCCAGGTCGAGCACGGCCTCGGCCTGGCGGAGCAGACCTTCCAGTACCTGGGTGTCGTCGCCCCACAGCTCGAAGACGACGTGCTGGCCGGCGGTCTCGGCGCGGAGCGCCCAGCCCCAGATCACGCCGGGCCGGTCGGCCTCCTCGAGGACCGCGGTGAGCGTCGCGCGCATCCGGTTCATCTCGTCGCGCTCCATCGTCAGGCCGACGCCGTTGAAGCGGAGCGCGACCCGGCCGCAGCAGTGGCACAGACAGACCTCGCCGCGGTCGCAGGCGGCCAGGATCGGATCGGCGAGGGCGGTCGGGACGGGCATGAGAGAAGGGGCTGGAAACACCGCCGCCCGCCCCGGAAACTCCAGGACGGGCGGCGCGGGCGTCTCGCTGGCGATTACCGCCAGCAGCGGGAGCTAGTCTTCGACGACGGTCGTCTCGAAATCACGCGAGCCGTCGGGCTGGACGACGTACTCGAACGTGTAGTAGCGGCTCGGGAGCGACGGGTCCGGCGTGGACGGGTTGCCCTGGTAGTAGTTCAGGATGCGGACCTTGGCGTAGTTGCCATCGCCCGTCGTGAGGACAATGGTCCGGCCGGCGAGCGGCGAGACGTAATTGGTCTGGCCGTTGTAGTTGTACCAGCCGTTGTCCGAGCCGGTGCAGATGGCGTAAGGATCGCCCGTGCAGTCCGTGTTCGAGCCGTCGGCGATGTATCCGCTCGCGGGCGCCTCGGTTACCTCGGCGAACGGCTGGCGAAGAATCAGGGCTGAGCCCTCACCGGGGCCGCTCGTGCCACCGTTGAAAATGATCTTGGTGCCATTGAAGCCGATGTCCCAAACCGTCGACGTCGAGTCCTGCTGGCGAACGCTCGCGTTTGCCTCCGACGAAGAGAGGACGATCTCACCGGCGTCGAGGTCGTAGAGTGTGAACCGGCCGGTCGAGGACGGGGGGCCGTTTCCATCCGATACGGTGGGGTCCGCTTCGATGCTGGTAGCGATTTGGGCCTGGAGGTCGACGACTTCCTCGGAGTTCGAGTCGCAGGCGGCGAGGGTGAGCACGGCGAGGGCCGTGAGAGCGAGAGAGCGCATCATGGGAAGGGGGGGCGCCTTACGGGGCGCCGGGATCGGGGGGAGTTAGAACGAGAGACCGAGCGAGGCGAAGAGCGTCCGGCCCGGCATCGACGGCACGAGCGTGCTGCGCGTGACGTCGAAGAGGTTGTCCGCGCCGACCTGGGCGTCGAGCCGGCCGGCGGGGAGCGCCCACGCGTGCGTGAGCGTGAGGTCGACGACGGCGTACCCGCCGACGAACTCGTCGTCGCGGTTGGCGAGGCCGTTGCCGTCGAGGTCGCGGTAGCCGTAGCGGCTCCGCCAGCGGGCGCGCAGCGAGGCGGCCGACTCGCCCCGCATCAGCGTCGCGCGGAGGGAGGCGGCGTGCGGCGAGCGCCCGAAGAGGCCGCCGTAGTCGGCGAGCGAGAGGCGGTAGTCGCGGTTGCTCGCGTCGCGCCCGAAGACGGTGCCTGTGGCGAGTGCGTCGACGAGGTCACGGTCGCGGGCCTGGAGGAACTGGTAGCTCCCGCCCACCTCGACCCCGCCGAGCGGGCGAGCCGTGACCTGCGCGTCGAGCCCGCGAGTGTAGATGCGGTCGAGGTTGAAGTAGCCGAAGACCGACTGGCCGTTCGTCTTGAGCGCGACCGGCTGCGTCTCGATGAGGTTGGCGACGTTGTTCCAGAACCCGCCGAGGTCGAGCGTCAGCCACGGCGTCGGGTCGAACGAGACCCCGACGTTGTAGGCGACCGAGCTCTCGGCTTCGATGTCCCCGAGGACCGACGGCTCGAAGAACGTCTGGGCGATCTGACCCTGCGCCTCCAACGCGGCGAGCCCCTCCGACAGCCGTGTCGAGCCGAACACGCTGTAGCCGGCGGCGGCGTTCGTGAACGCGAGGTAGAGCTGGCGGAAGGCTGGCGCCTTGAACCCGCTCCCGACGCTGGCCCGAACGCGTACGCCGTCGGCCGGGCGAACGAGCACCGCCAGCTTGGGCGTCAGCCGCGCCGCGTAGTCTGTGTGGGCATCGAATCGGGCGCTGGCGTTGAGCTCCAGCGCGCGCGACGGCGACCACTCATGCTGGGCGAAGGCGTAGACCTGCTGGGCGCTCGGCGCGTCGCCGGCCGCGTCCTCGGAGTAGCGGTCGCCCGCCAGCCGCTCGTCGATGGCGCCGCCCCCGACGACCGTCAGGTGCTGGGGGCTCCAGAGCGCGTCGACCTGGGCCTCGGCCTTGGCGAGCCGCTGGTCGAAGTCGTCCGAGTAGTAGAGCCAGCCGTCGGACTGGCGGCGGTAGCGCGTCTCGGTCGTGTAGCGGGCACCGTAGAGCGTCGTCGTGAGCTGGAACCGGTGGCCGAGCGGGACCACCAGCTCAGGGTGGACGCTCCAGTCGATGCGGCTGCCGGTGTCGTCGTAGGGAACCTCGGCGCCGTCCTCGGTGAGGGCGAAGCCGCCGCTCTGGTCCTGGGCTGCGAGACGCGCGCCGAGAGTCAGGCGAGCCGCGCCCAGGTCGGCGCGAGCGCGCAGGTCGGACGTCCAGTCGGTGTAGGAGGGAACGGTGGGGCCGAAGGCGTCCGGCGTGAGGTCGTAGCCGCTCGATCCGAGCCGGTTGACGAACGCGCGGACGGCCCAGCGGTCGCGCCCGAGGCCGGCTTCTGCCGTCACGTCGGTCTGCCCGTACGAGCCGGCGCGCAGGCGGACCGTTCCGGTCTCGGTGCCGGCGGACGGCAGGGCCGTCACCAGGTTGATCACGCCCGCCAGCGCCTCGCTCCCGTAGAGCGACGACGACGGCCCCTCGACCACCTCCACCCGGTCGACCCCGGCCACCGCCAGCCGGTCCACGTCGAGCGTCCCGGCCGTCCGGCCGATCAACGGCTCGCCGTCGATCAGGATCAGCGTGTAGTCCGACGCGAAGCCCTGCACCTGGACGCCGCCGCCGTGGTCGTCGAACAGGAACAGGCCCGGCACGTCCTCCAGCACGTCGCCGAGCCGGAGCGCGCCCTGCTGGCGGATCGCCTCGGCGTCGACGACGGTCATCGGGACCGCGACGTCTTCGAGCGCCTTCGCCGTCCGCGTCGCCGTCACGACGACCGGACCGGTCTCGATCTCGGCCGCTGCCAGCTCCACGTCGAGCCGGCTCGTCTCGCCCGCCGCGACGGTGACCGCGCGCTCGACCGTCGTGTAGCCGACGGCCGACACCACCAGCGTCCACGTGCCGGCTTCGGGCAGGAGTACTCGGAACGACCCATCGATGTCGGCCGCCGTCCCGCGCGCGGTCCCGGACACGCGGACCGTCGCGCCCACCACCGCTCGTCCGGCAGACGTCACGTGGCCTTCCACGGCCGGGCCGGTCTGGGCCGAGGCCGAGACGGCGAGCAGGAGGGCGAGGGCGGCAAGTCGCATGGCTGTTATTTAGACCAGGTCTAGATAGTGGGGCATGGCGATTCCGTCAAGACGTACTTGTCAGGCTTCGCCCGGAGGGCCGTCGACCGGCCCGCCGACACCGTAGGCCTCGGCGATGGCGAGCTGGACCTCGTTCGTAAACGTGTTGACTTTGTGGGTCAACTCGGCGCCCGCGTGGGCACCTGCCGTGGGGTAGAACGCGGTCGAGTCGGAGAGGACGCTGCGGAAGAAGAGGGCGGCGCGGAGCGCGGCGGCGTAGGGCATCCCGGCGTCGCGCATCTGGGTCGCGTAGACGCCGGTGAGGCGGCGGACCTCCGGCCAGAGCGCGTCCTCGTCGAGGGTGCCGGCGACGTGCTGGAGCAGGAGGCCCATGAGGAGGCGTCCGTTCTCACGGCTGCGCTCGCGGCCGGCGTCGCTGAGCGAGTGCCGCCAGCCGCCGCTGGCGGCGTCCGTGTCGAGCTCGTAGCGGGCGTGGACGAGCGCGTGGCGAGCCCAGGCCTGGTCGGCCGGGGCGCCGGCGTCGGGGAGGGGAGCCGTGGTGGGCGTGCTCCCAGTCCCCGCGCCCGTCGTCGTCAGGAGGCGCTCGATGGCCTCCCGCGGAATGCGGCGGTGGCCGCCCGGCGTCCGCGTCTCGGGAAGACGTCCCTCGTCCGTCCACCGGCGGACCGTGTCGACGTGGACCCCGAGGAGGTCGGCCGCCGCGCGGACGCTGAGGAAGGAGTCAGACATCAGGATACCGAGGTTTGCCGTCGGGTGCCAAGGTAGAACCTGGGCAAACCTTGGTCTGTGAAGACGAAATGTGGGGTG
>CAYPVZ010000145.1:0-7275 GCA_964414235.1 uncultured Rhodothermales bacterium
CTCTGCGCCCCGCTGGCGGCCGTCGTCGCCAGCGGGGCGCTTTCATGGTCGGGTCACCGACCGAGGCCCGGGCGGCGGCGGGCGAGGTGGTAGGTTCTGCGCATGCCTGATTCCATCGACGTCCCCGTCACCGTCCTCCCGCACGGGGAGGGCCTCGACCTGCCCGCCCACGCCACGCCCGACGCGGCCGGCCTCGACCTCCGCGCCGCCGTGCCGGAGGACGCGCCGCTCGTCCTCGCGCCCGGCGATTTCGCCCTCGTCCCGACCGGCCTCCAGATCGCGCTGCCGGACGGCACCGAGGGGCAGGTGCGCCCGCGCTCCGGGCTCGCGTTCAAGCACGGCGTGACGGTGCTCAACAGCCCGGGCACCATCGACAGCGGGTACCGTGGCGAGGTCGGCGTGCTGCTCGTCAACCACGGCCGCCAGCCGTTCGAGGTCCGGCGCGGCGAGCGGATCGCGCAGCTCGTGGTGGCGCGCTACGAGCGCGTGCGGCTGGTGCCGGCGTCCGAACTGGCGGCGTCCGAGCGCGGGGCTGGCGGGTTCGGCTCGACGGGGACGGCGTGATGGCGGAGACGGTCGTCGCGACGTGGCTCTACGCCGAGGCGCCGGGGGAGGAGAGCGTCTACCCCCAGATCATCGGGCATGGTGCGCCGTCGTCGACCCGGTTCCAGGCCGTCTACTGGCGGTGCGTGGCCGTCTTCTTCGCGTCGCTGGCACGCCACGACAACGCGTCCGCCCGCGTGCTCTACACCAACGTGGACCGCGTGCCGACGGTCGACGGGCTCGACCTCGGCGCGTTTCTGGACCGCCTCGGGGTGGAGGTCGTCACGCTGCCCTACACGTTCCAGCCACCGGAGGGCTACTTCGGGGCATGGCGCAACCAGTTCTACGTGTTCGACGTGACGCGCCACCTCGCCGGCCGGCTGGCGGATGACGCCGTCGGCATGGTGCTGGACTCGGACTGCGTCTGGGCGCGCGGTCCTGCCCGCATGGCCGCCATGACGCGGCGCCACGGCGCGCTCACCTACGACCTCGGCCTGCCCGAGGGCGGCGACCAGAACGGGCTCTCGCTCGACGAGATGGCCGCGCTCTACGCTGACCTCGACGGCTCGCCGCCGGAGGCGCCCCCGCCTTACATCGGCGGCGAGCTCATCGCGGCGACCGGCGACGCGCTCCGCCAGCTCGACGGTCGCGTCGACGCGCTCTGGGCCGAGATGCTCCGGCGCCACGCGGCGGGGCAGCCCAAGTTCAACGAGGAGGCGCAGGCGCTGAGCTACCTCTACCACGCGCTCGGGATCGCCTACGGCACGGCCAACCCGTACCTCCGACGCATCTGGACGACGCTCCTCAAAGGTGACGACGCGCGCGGCCCGGATCTCTACCTGACCGTGTGGCACGTGCCGGGCGAGAAACGCTACGGTCTCCGCCGCTTGTTTGCGGAGGCGATGGACGTCGCCAGCCCGTTCTGGACGCTCGATGGCGAGGCGTGGCGCGCCCACGTCGCCGGGCACGTCGGCCTGCCGAAGCGGTCGCTGGCGAAGCTCGCCCGCGACCTCCCGGTCGCCCTTCTCGACAAGCTTCGTTAGCCTCTCTCGGAGGGGTCGGATCGGCTCCGATCCCTGCTAGGCCTACCGCGCCTCGACGCGGTCGAGGAGGGCGAGCCACTGGTGGCGGACGATGTCGGGGGCGTAGGCCGAGAGGAACCGGCCGCGAGCCGCGCGTGACGCCGCCATCCAGGCAGAGGGCGCCGCGAGGGCCTCGGCGGCGTCGGCCAGAGCGTCCGCGTCGGCCGGGGCGAGCACGCCGGCCCCGTCGCGGACGACCTCGGGGAGGCCGGCGTGCTGGACGCCGACGACCGGGGTCCCCGCGTTGAGGGCTTCCAGCACGGCGACCGGGAGCGCCTCGCTGGGGTGCGTCGACGGAAACACGAGGAGGTCCGTGTCGAGCACGAACCGCTTAATCTCGGCGTGGGCGACGCCGCCGTGGACGGTGACGCGGTCCTCGAGCCCAAACGCCCGTACCCGCGCAGCGAACGCGGCCTCAGCCTCGGCCGAGGGCCAGCGCCCGACGAGGTCGAGCCAGACGTCGTGGGCCGTTGCGAGGCGGGCGGCCACGTCGAGCGCGAGGTCGTAGCCTTTCTCTGGCATCAGGTTGCCGAGGAAGAGCAGGCGGAGGCCAGGGCGCTGGGCGCGGAACACGGTGGCGGTCTCGACCTCGGCGTCCGTGCAGAGGACGTCGGCTCCGACCGTGTTCGGGATCACGACGCGCCGTCGAGCTGGCACGAACGGGGCGGCTCGCTCGGCGAGCCCCTCGGTCAGAAAGACGACGGCGTCGCACCGTTCGACGGCGCGGCGAGCCGTCCACCGCGTCAGTCCTCGGAACATGCGGTCGAAATAGGCCCGGTGAACGACGGCGACGACGGGTCGGCGGGGGCCGAAGGCCGGGAGCGTCGTGAGCACGTCGCGGGCGTGCCCGAGTGGGTGGGGCGAGATGGAGGCCCAGAGCACGGGGGCGTCTGGGGAGGTCCGCAGCGCCTGCCGGAGCTGCCACCCCATCCCGAGGTAGTGCGCCGACCGGCCCCAACTCCACCGGGCCTCGGTCGAGACGACGTGATCGGCTTCGGGCGCCGAGGTCGACACTCGCAGGACGGGCCGGGTCACGCCCACGAGCTCCGCCAGCCGGGCCGTCGCAAGCGTCTGTCCATCCAGCGGCGGGGGGAATCGGCCGACGACGAAGACCGGGGGGGCGCTCATTCCGAGATGGCGCCGTAGCTCCCGACCCGCCGAGAGACGGTCCAGATCGCGGCGAGGATCGCGCGGGCGACCGGGTCCGGGCCCCGATCGGCTCGCGCTCGCCCGGCGTCGATGGCGTCCCAGAGCCCACGGGCAAACTGCTCCGGCGACCACGCGTCGACCACGACCTGCCCCTGGCGACCCATCGCTTCCCGCTCCGCCGTCGGCAGGGCGGCCATCTGGGTGAGGCGGTCCGCAAGGTCTTCGACCGACGTCGGGTCGAACAGAAGTCCGGTCTGGCCGGGGCGGACGAGGTCGCGCGCGGCGCCGACGCGCTCCGAGACGACGACGGGCAGGCCGGCCGCGAGCGCCTCGTTTACCACGAGGCCCCACTGCTCGACGAAGGCCGGGTGGACGAAGGCGGCCGCGAGGCCGTAGTAGGCCGGCAACTCGTCGATCTGTCGGAACCCCGCGAACGTGACCCCCTCCACGCTGGTCTCGAGGACGAGCCGCTCCAGAGCCTCCCGCGTCGGGCCGTCGCCGAGGAGGAGGAGGCGCCACGGGGAACCCGGGGCACGGTCCCGATAGAGACCGTACGCTCGGACCAACGTGTCCAGGTTCTTCCGGTCAACGAACCGGTTCGATGCGAGGAAGAAGGGAGCGGGGTCGCCGAGCCCGCGGAGGTGGCGGACCGAGCCGGGCGCGCGGCGCGCGGCGTCGGCGCCCTGCTGGAAGAAGGCGTTGTCGACAGCGTCGCAGGTGAAGAAGACGGCGTCGGGAGGGAAACCGAGCTGGCGGAGGTACTCCCGCTGGGGAGTGCCCCCCGCCAGCGCCGCGTCGAACTCACCGACCAGACGGGCTTTGATCCACTCCCGCAACGGCGTCCGCTCGGCGTCGTCGGCCTTGCTCTCCATGAGGCAGACGGCCACGCGGCGCCGACGTCGGCACCACAGGAGCGCGGCCTGCGCGTCCGGCGCCGAATAGCTGTTGATGACGACGGCGTCGGGGTCGAGACGGTCCAGCGTGGCGAGGACGCCGGCGACGATTCGCCGAGGCGGGAGCGTCTCGTAGGTCTCTCCCGGGAAAATCTGGACGCGCAGGAAGGGCTCTGTGGCTGTGGCGAGGTCCCAGGCGTAGACGGCGTCGTTGCTGGCCGTCTCCATGGCCACGACGTCACCGCCACGGGCCCGGAGGTGTGCGTGGGCCGCTCGGAGGCGCGCGAGGTGGTAGGGGCCGAGGCGGGACCACTGGGCGACGACCAACGGGCCGCTTCCCTCGCGGCCCGTCGCCTCTCTGGCCTGCGGTTCGGGCGGCATCGGCGTTACGAGTGGTCGAAGGCGTAGTAGCGCCAGAGCAGGCTCGCGGCGCGGCCACGTCGCGGGAAGTCCTCGCGTTCGGGTCGGATGCGCGCTGCCACCGCAAACGCGACCGCGCGCACGGCGAAGCCCGTCATGCCAAAGAAACGCTGGAACGCGACGAGGCCACGCGAGCCGTGGGTCCGAAGGAACGCCGTGTGGCTCCGAGCCGCCAGCAATTGCTGTTCGGCGTAGCGGTCTAGGCTGGCCTGCCCACCGTAGTGAGTGATCACGGCGTCCGGGAGATACACGTTGCGGTACCCAGCGCGGACGAGTGCGAGACAGAGCTCGATCTCCTCGGAGTACATGAAGTACCGCTCGTCCCATCCCCCCACGCGGTCGAACGCGTCGCGCCGGAGGGCAAGGGCGCACCCCTTGATCACCTCGACCGGGCTTGGGCGGTCCCGGCGCGGCGGCGGCGGCCGGAGAGCGAGGTTGTAGAGCGCGACCGTCCGGTAGGACGGAAACGCGCTGATGCTGGCCTGGTCGGTCCCGTCGGCGTTGAGCACGTGGGGCCCGACAGCACCGACCTCGGGGTGAGCATAGAGGTAGGCGACGAGCCGGGTCACAGCGTCGCCGTGGACGACGGTATCCGGGTTGAGGAAGAAGAGGACGCGCCCCGCGGCGACCGCGGCGCCCCGGTTGTTGGACGCCGAGAACCCGGGGTTCTCGTCGAGGGCCAGCACGCGGACGCGGGCGTCGTCGGCGAAGGCCGCCGCCAGCCGCGCGCCGCTCCCGTCGGGCGAGGCGTTGTCCACGACGATTACCTCGTGCTCCAGCCCCGGCGCCGCCGTCAGCGCGGTCCGGACGGCCGCGTGCGTGAGGTCGTACGTGTTGTAACTGACAATGATGGTCGAGCAGTCCATCTACGACAGGTGGCGTCGGGCCCAGCGGACCATCCGCTTGAGTCGCGAGGGGCCGAAAAGCTGGTGCATGAACGCGGCGCCCACCATCGGGGGAAGCCAGCGGGCCACCCGGAACGCGACGGTGCGCCATTCCTGGGCATCCTCGATCGCGAGGCGCCGGTCGATCGCCGGGTCGCGCTCCGACCGCGGCGCTCCCTGGAGCGACACGAGGAGCGCTCGCGACCCGATGTAGATCGAGCTTTCCTCGAGCGGGAGCAACGGCGGTGCGTCGGGCCACGCCTCGAGAAACGCGTGCTGAAGGTCCCACAGGCGACGCTGGTCGCCCAGAAATTTCTCGAGCCCGGCTGGCGTCTCCCCCATGACACCGGACAGGTTGGCGCCGTGGAGCCGGTAGCGGACGAGCGCCGTGGGGGTCGCCGCGATCTCCGTCAGGAACGGAGCGCAGCGTTGGACGAAGCAGTCGGCCGCCCGCCGCAAGCTCACGTCGATGGGGAAGATGAGGTCTCCGACCTCGTGCCGGAAGGAGAGCGCGGAGGCCGGCGGGAGCGGGAGGAGCCCACCCTCCGCCGCGGCCTCAGCTGCCTGCCAGCCTGTGGGGAGGGTCGTGTATTCGGTCGGGCGCCCGAGCCAGTCTCCCGCGGCGTCGATCGAGCGGATCGCGTGGATGTGTAGTCCGGCTCGTGGCCACTGGCGGAAAGCGTCGACCGTCGCCGCCAGCTTCTCCGGCTCGAACACGTCGTCGGAGTCCAGAATCGAGAGGATGGGGCCCCGGGACGCACCGAAGGCCGCGTTGAGCGCGGAGGCCTGCCCGCCGTTGGGCTGCGAGAGGACCCGGATGCGCGCGTCCCGTGCGGCCCACTCCGCGAGGACCTCGCGGGAGCCATCCGTAGACCCGTCGTCGACGACGATTGCCTCCCAGTCGGGGTAGGTCTGGTCCAGGAGGCTCTGCAACGCCGCCGGGAGGTAGGGGGCGTAGTTGTAGTTCGCCACGAGCACGGAGACGAGTGGTCGATCCTGGAGCGCGGCGAGCGGGAGGGGGGACAACGCCATAGGGGGCTAGCGTGGGGCGAGCTCGCGGTCGAAGACGCTGAGGGCTCGGCCGACGGCCTGGTCCATGTTGTAGTACTTGTAGTCGGCGAGCCGGCCGGCGAAGATCGTGCGGGCTTCCTTGGCCGCCTCGGCGGCGTACTTCGCGTACTGCGCGCGCGTGCTCTCCATGGGGATCGGGTAGTACGGTTCCGTCTGGCCCGGCGTGTGGGCGCGGGGGTACTCGACGCAGAGGACGGTCCCGTCGACGACCTGCCCGGTCGCGTGCTTGACCTCCGTAATCCGGGTGTAGTCCGGGCCTTCACCCGGCCGGTTCGGGAAGTTGACCTGGGCGCACTCCTGGACGAACGGCGCGTCGTGGGGCTCGAACTCGAACCGGAGACTCCGGTAGGGTAACGGGCCGTAGGCCTCTTCGAAGAAGACGTCGATGGGGCCCGTGTAGATGAGCCGGTGGAACGAGACGCCGCCCTCAGCCTCGTGGAAGTCGACCCCGGTCTCGACGTGGATGTTCGGGTGGGCGAGCATCCGCTCGACCATCGCCGCGTAACCGTCCGCGGGGAGCGCCTGGTAGGTGTCCTGGAAGTACCGGTCGTCGCGCGAGATGTGGACGGGGACGCGACCCATCACGGCACTCCCGAGCGCCTCGGGCTCAAGGTCCCACTGCTTCACGGTGTAGCCGTAGAACACCCGCTCGTAGATGTAGTCCGCCAGCGCGGCGAGGTCGGCGCGGTCTCGCGCGCTCAGGGTTGGGTCGGCCCCGGCGGTCTCGCGGAGCTTGAGGATGGGCACCTTCGCTTCGGCCCCGTACGTTCCGACGAGCAGACGCTCGAGGCGCTCGGCCTGCGCCACCGGGAACAGGGCGTGGAGGCTCGTCAGGTTGAACGGGACCGGCACGCGCTGCCCCTCGATCTCGGCGAGCACGCGGTGCTCATAGGGGTGCCACGCCGTGAACTCGGAGAGGTAGTCCCACACCTTGGCGCTGTTGGTGTGGAAAAAGTGCGGCCCGTAGCGGTGGACGCGGACGCCGGTCTCGTCGAGGGGGTCGAACGTGTTTCCGCCGACGTGGGGGCGGCGGTCGAGGACAAGGACCGACAGGCCGAGCTGGCTGGCGGCCCGTTCGGCGAGCACGGCACCCGTGAGGCCGGCGCCCACGATGAGGAGGTCGTACGTATGCATCGCTGGAGAGTACGGCCGGGAGCTGTCGAGGTCAGGGGGCCGGGCGGGGACGGCGAACGAGATCCGGTGAAAGCGTCCCCGTCCACCACGCGACGAGCG
>CAYPVZ010000146.1:0-7248 GCA_964414235.1 uncultured Rhodothermales bacterium
GATCTCGCGGTCGGTGCCCAGCTTCTGCGTGATGAGCTCCGAGCCGAGGTTCGAGGTCATGATGATGATCGTGTTCGAGAAGTCGACCACGCGGCCCTTCGAGTCGGTCAGGCGGCCGTCGTCGAGGACCTGGAGGAGGACGTTGTAGACCTCCGGGTGCGCCTTCTCGAACTCGTCCAGCAGCACGACCGAGTACGGCCGGCGGCGGACGGCCTCGGTGAGCTGGCCGCCCTCGTCGTAGCCGACGTAGCCGGGAGGCGCGCCGACGAGCCGCGAGACGGTGTGGCGCTCCTGGTACTCGCTCATGTCGATCCGCACGAGCGCGCCCTCGTCGTCGAACAGCTGCTCCGCGAGCGCCTTCGCCAGCTCCGTCTTGCCGACGCCGGTCGTGCCGAGGAAGATGAACGAGCCGAGCGGGCGGCTCGCTTCCTGGAGCCCGGCGCGGCTGCGGCGCACGGCGTTTGCCACGGCCTCGACGGCCTCGGGCTGCCCGACGACGCGTTTTTCGATTTCGTCTTCGAGGTGCAAGAGCTTCTCTCGCTCGGTCTCCAGCATCTTCGAGACCGGAATCCCGGTCGCTCGGCTGATGACGTCCGCGATGTCCTCGGCATCGACTTCTTCCTTGAGCATGGCGCCGCTCTTCTGGAGCTCCGCCAGCTGCTCGGTTGCCTCGGTGATCACGCTCTCCAGGCCGGGAATCTGGCCGTAGCGGATCTCGGCGACCTGCCCGAAGTCGCCCTGGCGCTCCAGGTCGGCGGCCTGCGTCTTGAGGGCGTCGATCTGCGCCTTCGAGTCCTTGATGGTCGTCACGAGGTCGCGCTCCTGCTCCCAGCGGGCGCGGAGCCGGTCGCGCTCCTCTTCGAGGTTCGCCAGCCGCTCGGTGATCTGCGCGACCTGCGCGTCGTCGTTCTCGCGCTTGACGGCCTCGCGGGCGATCTCCTGCTGGCGGATCTCGCGCTCGACGCGGTCGAGGTCCTCGGGCGTCGAGTCGATCTCGATGCGGAGCCGGCTGGCGGCCTCGTCGATCAGGTCGATGGCCTTGTCGGGCAGGAAGCGGTTCGTGACGTAGCGGTCCGACAGCTCGGCCGCCGCCACGATGGCGCCGTCGGTGATGCGGACGCCGTGGTGGACCTCGTAGCGGTCCTTGATGCCGCGCAGGATCGCGATGGTGTCCTCGACCGACGGCTCATCCACGAGGACCATCTGGAAGCGGCGCTCCAGGGCCTTGTCCTTCTCGAAGTACTTCTGGTACTCGTCGAGTGTCGTCGCGCCGACGGCGCGGAGCTCGCCGCGCGCCAGCGCCGGCTTGAGGATGTTGGCCGCGTCCATCGCGCCGTCGCCGCCGCCCGCGCCGACGAGCGTGTGGATCTCGTCGATGAACAGGATGACCTCGCCGTCCGAGTCGGTCACGTCCTTGACGACGGCCTTCAGGCGGTCCTCGAACTCGCCGCGGTACTTGGCGCCCGCGATGAGCGCGCCCATGTCGAGCGCGAGGATTCGTTTCGATTGGAGCCCCTCGGGCACGTCGCCCTCGACGATCCGGATTGCCAGCCCCTCGGCGATGGCCGTCTTGCCGACGCCGGGCTCGCCGACGAGGACCGGGTTGTTCTTGGTCCGCCGCGAGAGGATCTGCAAGACCCGCCGGATCTCGTCGTCGCGGCCGATGACGGGGTCGATCTTGCCCTTTCGCGCCGCCTCGTTGAGGTCGCGGGCGTAGCGGTTGAGCGCGTCGTACTGGGACTCGGCGTAGGGGTCCTGCACGCGCTGGCCGCCGCGGACCTCGCGGAGGACGTTGAGGAGCGCGTCCTTGGTCACGCCCTGGCTCTGGAGCGCGTTCGCGGTCGCGTCGCCGCCCTCGGCGAGCGCCATCAGGAGGTGTTCGCTGGCGACGTACTCGTCGCCGAGCGCCTCGGCCTCGGCGAGCGCGCGGTCGAACGCCTTGTTCAGCGCCTGCCCGACGTACTGGCCGGAGACGCTGGCGCCGGTCACCGTCGGGAGCTTGTCGAGGGCACGGTCGACGAGCGCCGCCAGCGTGTCGGCGTTCGTGCCGAGGCGGGCGAGGAGGGTGGGGACGAGGCCGCCTTCGTCCTGGAGGAAGGCCTTGAGCAGGTGGGGCGGCTCGACGCCCTGGTGGTTCTTGGATTGCGCGATCTCGAGGGCCGCTTGGACGGCCTCCTGCGCCTTGACGGTAAACTTCTGGAGGTTCATGCGGTAGCGGGTTCAAAAGGCGGCGAGCCGCCGGTTTGGTTCGGTGCACGGACGAGCGAACGCCGTGCCGCCGGGGCTGGATCTGTCAGGGTGTCAGCCGTTATTGTCGATCCTTTCAAGGATCTGTTCCTAACGGTCCTTCGCGGACACTGGGGTCAAGCGGAATCCTGACGTGACGTGCAGCCCTATAGTCGACTGGCGAGTCGCCGATAAGGACTGGACTCCACCTCACGCTCGATGTCGATTAGCGTCTGGCACCTCTACGGCGTCGCCGTCCCCTACGTCCTCATCGCGACCGCGCTGTGGGGGCTGATCTCTGGGGCCGTCAAGGACGCCGTCGACGTGGGGCTGGTGCCAGAGCGGCTTCAGCTGGGGCGGCTTTCGCTGCCCATGGTCCCGGTCGCCTATGGACTCGGATTCCTGTCCGTCGCCTTCATCTACGGGTGCTCGCTCGACCGCCGGCACATGGGGGCGGCCATCGGGGTCGACCCGCACGCGGTGGCGCCGGGTGCGGACACCTATCTCTACGCGCTGGCGGGCTTCTCCTGGCTGTCGATGCTGCTACTGGTGGTCCCGTACCGCTTTCTCCGCCGCCAGTGCCACCGGCTGCTCACCACGTCGTCAGACCGAAACCGGATGGAGGTCCGGTACCGCCTTCTCGCCGAGAACACGGGCGACTTGGTCTGCCTCCACGAGCCCGATGGGTGTTACAAGTGGGTGAGCCCGTCGATCCGGACCATCCTGGGCTACGAGGCCTGCGACATGGTCGGGAGCAATCCGTTCTCGATCATCCACCCCGGCGACGTCGAGCGGGTCCGGAAGGAGAGCCGCCAGCGGATGGCGTCGGGCAACGCGAAGCGGACGCTGACCGAGTACCGAATCCGGCACCGCGAGGGTCACTACGTCTGGTTCGAGACGGTCCTCGAAGTGGTCCGGGACGAGGCGGCGGGCGCGCTCCGCGTGGTCACGTCGTCGCGCGACGTCAGCGAGCGGCAGGAGACGCGGGCCGCGCTCGTCGCGGCGGCCGAGAGCGCGGCGGACCGTGAGCGCGAGGTCGCCGAGCAGCATCGCCTGCTCCGGACCGTCGTCGACGCCATCCCCGAACACATCTACGTCAAGGACCGTGAGGGCCGCTGCCTCATCCGCAACCGGTTCAGCGCCGACGCGATGGGCTTCGACGACCCCGAGGCCGCCGTCGGCCTGACGGTCTTCGACACGTCCGACGACCCGGAGGTCGCGGCCGACTACTGGGAGGAGGAGGACCGCGTGATGCGGACCGGCGTGCCCGTGCTCGACTACGAAGAGCCGTACGCGTACGACGGCGTCCGCGGCTGGCTCGTCACCTCCCGAATCCCGCTCTACGGCGAGGGTGGTGAGGTTGTCGGGCTGGTCGGCGTGACGCGCGACGTGACGGACCAGAAGGAGGCTCGGACCGTGATCCTGGAGGCCAAGGAGGCAGCCGAGGCCCGGGAGGCGGAGATGAAAGCCCAGCGCGAACTGCTCCGAACCGTGATCGACGCGATCCCGGACCACATCTACGTCAAGGACACCGAGGGCCGGGCCACGCTCCGCAACATCGCCAGCGCCCACGCCCTAGGCTACGAGGCACCGGAGGACACTGTCGGCCTGACCGACGTCGAGGCCGAGCGCGCGGACCGCGGGCAGGCCATCCTTGCCGACGATCTCCGGGTGGTCCGCACGGGCGAGCCCATCATCGACAAGGAAGAGCCGGATTCGGCTGGCGGCTGGCTGCTCACGACGAAGGTCCCGCTGCACGACGGGGCCGGCGAGATCGTCGGGCTCGTCGGCGTCTCCCGCGACATCACGGTCCAGCGCGAGGCCAAGGCGGCGCTCGTCGAGGCCAAGGAGGCGGCGGAGGCGGCGCGCGAGGCGGCCGAGGCGGCGACCCGGGCCAAGAGCGAGTTCCTGGCCAACATGAGCCACGAGATCCGGACGCCCATGAACGGCGTCATCGGCATGACGTCGCTCCTGCTGGACACCGACCTCGACCGCGAGCAGCACGACTTCGTCGAGACCATCCGGGCCTCGGGCGACGCGCTGCTCACCATCATCAACGACATCCTCGACTTCTCGAAGATCGAGGCCGGGATGCTCACGCTGGAGGTCCAGCCGTTCGAGGTCCGCGCCTGCGTCGAGGAGGCGCTGGACCTCGTGGCCCAGCCGGCCGCCGAGAAGGGCGTCGAACTGGCGTACCTCATCGAGGACGACGTGCCCCGGATGCTCCACGGCGACGTCACGCGCGTCCGCCAGGTCCTCGTGAACCTGCTCTCGAACGCGGTCAAGTTCACGCGCGAGGGCTCCATCTGCGTCCGCGTGGACGTCGACCCGCGCGACGTTGGGGTGGGCGACACGGCGTGCGTCCACTTCGCCGTCGAAGACACCGGCATCGGGATCCCGAAGGACAAGCTTGACCTCGTGTTCGAGAGCTTCTCGCAGGCTGACGCCTCGACCACGCGCGAGTTCGGCGGGACCGGGCTCGGGCTGACGATCTGCCGACGACTGGTCGAGATGATGGGCGGCGAGATGGGGGTCGAGAGCGAACTCGGGGTGGGGAGCACGTTCCGGTTCACGGTCGAGGCCGAGGTCGCGCCGTCGGAGCGGCGGGTGTTCCTGCGCAGCGAGCAGCCCGCGCTGGAGGGCCGGCGTGTCCTCATCGTCGACGACAACGACGTCAACCGCGAGATCCTCGGGCGGCTCTCGGCGCGCTGGCGGATGCGCCCGGATGCCGTCCGTTCGGGCCCGGCCGCCCTCGATGCCTTTGCGAGGGCGGCCGAGGAGGGCCACCCCTACGACCTCGTGCTGCTCGACATGCAGATGCCGGGGATGGACGGCCTCGACGTGGCGCGCGCGCTCCGCCAGCAGGGCCGCGACATGCCGTCGGCGCGCCCGCCGGTCATCGTCATGCTGACGTCGATCCACCGCGAGGGACGACTCCGCGACGAGGCCCGCCGTGCCGGCATCTACGCCGTGCTCTACAAGCCGACCAAGCCGAGCCAGCTCTACGACGCGCTCATCGAGGCTTTCGACGGGCATCCGGTCGCCCGCCCGCTTTCCTCCGGCGGTGCCCCGACAGCGTGGATCTCGCGGCCCGAGTCGGACGCGCCCGAACGCGCGCCGCTGCGGATTCTGCTGGCCGAGGACAACGTCGTGAATCAGAAGGTGGCCGTTCGCCTCCTCGGGCGGCTCGGCTACGTGGCGGACGTCGTGGCCAACGGGGTCGAGGCCGTCGAGGCCGTCGAGCGCCGGGCGGCTTTCGGCGACGCCTACGACCTCGTGCTCATGGACGTCCAGATGCCCGACATGGACGGGCTGGAGGCGACGCGGGTGATCCGGGCCTCGGCGGTCTCGCACCAACCCTACGTCATCGCGCTGACGGCCAACGCCATGCAGGGCGACCGCGAGGCCTGCCTCGATGCCGGCGCCAACGACTATCTGCCGAAGCCGGTCCAACTGGAGACGGTGCGGGAAGCGATCGGGCGGGTCCCGGTGCCGACTGCGGTCGCCCATCCGGCCGAGTAGACGGGGCACACGGAGCGGTCGACGTGCGGGTGGGCAGGGTCGCGAGGAGGGGGGAGGATCCGGCCCGGCGGCGGCGCGTCCTAGCGCTCCCTTTTGCTCTGCTGCCCCCTTCGACCGCATGGCCGCCTCGATTTCCGCCTTCATCGCCGACCTTCTCGCTCAGACTGAGCCGTTCGACGTGCTCTCCGACGAGGAGCGACAGGCGCTCCAGCAGAAGATGACCGTCGAGATCTACGCCCCGGGCGAGGTCATCCTCCAGCAGGGCGACGACATCCACCGGGCGCTCTACGTCGTCGCCGAGGGGCTCGTCCGGCTCCAGGACGCTGAGTCGGGCCGGACGGTCGACATGTGCGGGCCGGGCGCGCAGTTCGGGTCGTACGGCCTCCTGCAGGGCGGCGCGCTGCCGTACGAAGCCCTCGCCGTCGAGCCGGCGACATGCGCGCTCATCGCGGCCGAGAGCTTCCAGCGCCTGCTCCAGGCCAACGAGGCGTTCAAGGCGTACTTCGACGCCGACATCAAGCGCTACGTCCGCCGGCTGGACGAGGACATCGACGCCTCGGGCGCCTTCCTCCTGTTCGACACGTCGCTCGGCGACGTGCTTCGGGCCGAACCGCCAATCGTCGAGACGAGCGCGACGGTCCGTGAGGCCGCCCGCGTCATGGCGGACTCGGACGCCGATGCGGTGGTGCTGGTGGACGACGGCGTGCCGGTCGGGCTCGTGACCGAGGGCGACCTCGTCGAGCGCGTGCTGGCCTCCGGCGGCGACGCCGAGGGCGCGGCGATGGCGCTCGTCCAGCGTCCGCCCGTCGCCCTCCGCAGCGATGAGCGCCTCTTCGACGCCATGCGGACGATGATGCGTGAGCGGATCCGCCGCCTCGTCGTCGTCGACGCGCAGACCGGGAAGCTCCGCGGCCTGCTCACGGCCGAGGACGTCTCCCACTTCCGCGGTCTCGACCCGGTCGCGACGACCGAGCGGCTGGAGCGGGCCCAGTCCGTCGACGAACTGGCGGCGCTCCGGGCCGACTCGAACCGGCGGCTCTACCGGCTCTATCATCAGGGCGTCCACTCGGAAGACCTGCTCGACCTCGTCACCGAGATCGACGACCAGCTCAAGCACCGCGTGCTCCAGACCGTCGAGCGCGGGCTCCGCGAGGAACTGGGCGCCGAGGCCTACGACGGACCGTGGGCGTGGCTCACGTTCGGCGCCGCCGGACGCCGCGAGTCCGTGCTTCGCGCGTGGCAGGACAACGGGCTGGTCTACGCCGACCCCCAGCCGGGCGATGCCGAGCGCGCGGCCACCTACTACGAGACGCTGGCGACGCGGGCCGTCGAGGCCCTCCGGGCCTGCGGCTACGGCGACCCCGAGAACGGCATCGACGCCAGCCACGAGGCGTTCCGCCAGCCGCTCTCGGCGTGGCAGGCCGCCTTCGAGGCCTGGGCCTCCGGCGCCGACGCCGAGGCCTCGGCCCGCGCCGCGCTCTGCTTCGACGTCCGCACGCT
>CAYPVZ010000147.1:0-3783 GCA_964414235.1 uncultured Rhodothermales bacterium
CCCCACGATGCTCCCCAGCAGCGCCGCCGCCGGGAGCCCGTAGCCCAGAAGCGCCGGCGCGACCGCCAGCGCCAGCCCCATCGGCAACCCGAACGACAGCAGCCCGAAGGCGACCGCCTTGCCCCGCTGGCGGCCGAACTCGGCGAGGTCCAGCGTCAGCCCCGCCATGAACATGAGGTACAGCAGCCCGAACGTGCCCAGCAGCACGAACGTCGCGTCCCGCTCCAGCAGCCCCGTCACGCTCGGGCCCGCCACCGCGCCCAGCGCGATCAGCCCGACGAGCCCGGGGATCCGGAGTCGCTCGAACAGCAGCGGCCCGAGCAGCAGGATCCCCATCGTGATCGCCACGATGAGCACGGGGTCTGCGACCGGAAGGGTGGGGACAGGCAGGAAATCCACGCGGCAGCCAGGGGGGAGCGCGTGAACCGTCAGGGCAGGCCGAGGTTGCCGCCGGTCGCCCGCGCCGTGACGTCTCGAATGGCCGATTCCTGTGAATCAGGTCGACCCCTCCCCTCGACCCCCATGGCCTCGTCCTGGATCACCGAGTACCTCTGGCCCCGCGCCTGCCCCGTCTGCCACGCCCGGTTCGACCTGCTCGACCGGCTCCTCCTCCAGGTCCGCCGCCTCGCCACCGTCACCGCGTTCGTCCGCGGGCAGTCGACCCGCACGCGCCGAGACCTCCGCCGCTGCGACTGGTGCGACATGCCCAACAGCGCCCCGAAGCTCCGCCAGGACGCGTAGCCCCTCGCAGAGCCCCGTGTGGGGGCCGGATGGCCTCCGCGGGAAGCATGCAAGGAGCAACACTCGTATCCTCGGCCGGCGCAACATCGGCATGCATGACGATCCAAACATTCCTCGCAACCGCGACGGGCACAGAAGCGCAGGACTGGAGCCAAACCGTCACGGTTCTCGTGAGCAGCAGCCAGACCACCGTCCTCCAGAACTTCCAGACGGAGTCTCGGCTGGATGCCGACGCTTGGTCGTGCGTGGTTGCAGTGTTGCCTCGATCGACGTGGGCAGAGATCCAGGCCGCGACCACCGTGGCGTTTCGCGACCTCACGCGGAGAGGGGAGAAGATCGCCGGGGCGCCCTCCCCTAAGGGCCGAGCGCTCACCGTCGAGCGGTTCAAAGCGCTGCTCAAAGCATCGGGACTCTACCCGACGGACGACGACGCCGATCAGTTCGTCCGCGATCTCCAGGCCGGCCTCGTGCCCCCCTCCGGGTTTGCCCGGCAGCTCACCGGGTGCCCTCTCGGGAGCTATCACATGTGGTCGACGTTCAACGACACCACCGCTGGAGGCGACCCGTTTGACGGGTGCACCGGGAGCCCGAGTGCCCTCCGGCATGCGTTCGGGCTCGTCGACCCGGGACCGGCCATGCCCGACGAGCGCGAGTTCATTCTCTGCATCTACGACGTCCCCAGCGACGTTGACGTGCGGTTTCCCACCATCGCCGACGCCTACGCTGGTGACGACTGGAACCCGAACTTCCTGTGCTCCCCGGCCGGTGCCCCCTGGGGGACGACCAGTGGCGGCCGGCCCGAGGTTGTGCACGCGGTCATCCACGGCGAGACGCTTACGGCACCTCCCGCGGCGTCAGGCGTCCTCCCCCTCCGCCTCGTATCCTGAGCCCCATGCTCCGCATCACTGATACCGGTACCCTCGACGTCCGCTCCGTGGACGGACTGTCCCCGGCCGATCTCGAACAGTGGATCTGGGACCGGCTGCATGGGACCGACACCGCCGCGCCCGACGACCCCCGGCAGAACGTCGGACAGTACTACCTCGTCGGTGCGATCTATCCCTCGCTGGCGGCGGCGACGCGAGCTGAGGTCCGCCGCGTGCTCGTCCGCTTCCTCCGCCAGATGGAGGCGGGCGAGGAGGACTGGGACGCTCTGCCTGGCGACGCTCTCCTCCTTCTCGTGATGAAGGTCGGAGACCCGGACCTCGCCGCTCCGATCCGACGGATGGCGGAGCGCGAGCAGTTCCTCAGTGGCGCCGAGGCCGACGAAGACCGCCATGCCCGCCTCGTGCAGGCGCTCGCCGACCTCGGCGACAAGGTGACGCCGGCCTTCTGGAAGCGCGAGGCCGCGCGCGATCCGGAGCGCTTCCTCGCCCTCGCCTTCGCCGGCCTTCGCCTCCACTCGGTCTACCAGGCGCTCGGCCTGCTCTGCGGCGTCGACGAACTGGACGAGGAGACACAGGTTCGGCTCTATCCCGTCCTGCGCGGCCTCCTCAACCGACAGGGCACGACGCTTGACGACCTGCGCGTCGCCCTCCGGGATATGTTCACCGCCCTCCCCCCGACCGACCTGTCGCCGTCCGTCCGTGCGTTTCTCCGAGAGACGCTCCCGGAAGCCTGGCAGGGCTTCGACGTGGAGCCCGCGGTCGCTCCCGAGCCGACGATCTCGGACAAGGTCCGTGAGGCCGCCAACTGGTTGACCGAGTCGGGCGCCACTCTCGTCCCGGACGAGCGGTGGGGCGCGGCGGTCGCTGTCGAGTAATGGAGATCGCGCCCTCCCGGAGCCTGGCCCCCAGGCGAGGCCTCTTCACGACGTTCTACTCGTTCAAGGGCGGCGTCGGCCGCACGATGGCGCTCCTCAACATCGCCGCCAGCCTCGCCCGCCTCGGCCGCAAGGTTCTCATGGTCGACTTCGACCTCGAAGCGCCCGGCCTCACGCTCTTCCAGCACCGCCAGCCGGGCGAGGCGGGCCACCCCCAGCGCGGCCTCGTCGACGCCCTCGCCGACTTCCTCGACGACCCCGGGCGGTCCCCGCTCGGCAGCGACGACCCCGCCGCCTTCTTCGACGCATACGTCACCCCGCTTCCACTCCCTGAGGCGAAGGGGGCCCCGTCGATGGAAGGCGGCCGGCTCGACCTGCTCCCGGCCGGCCGGCTCGACCGCGACTACGAAAGGAAGCTCTACCGACTTCCCTTCAAGGACCTCTTCAAGAGCGGCGTCGGCCTCCCGCTCTTCGAGCGCCTCCGGAGCGTCATCAAGGGCTCCGACCGCTACGACTACGTCTTCGTCGACTCGCGGACCGGGTTCTCGGACGAGGGGAGCATCTGCACCCGCTACCTCGCCGATGATCTCGTCGTCGTCACCGGCCTCAACCACCAGAACGTCGAGGGGACGGCGCGCTTCCTCCGCCAGTCGGGGCTGGCGGCGCGCGAGGGGAGGCCTCAACGGGTCGGCTTCGTCGCCTCGCCCGTTCCTGCGTACTACGAGGACAAAACCGCCGCCCGCAAAGACGAAGTCCTCCGTGAGTTCGCCGAGGCGGGCTTCTCCGACGTGCGGTTCATCGCGGAGATCCCGTACCACCCGATCCTGGCGCTGGAGGAAGACCCCCGGCTCAACGACCTCTCGGGGACGCCACTATACGCAGAGTACCAGCGGATCGAGGCCCGCGTCCGGGCGTGGTCCAACGACGATCCGCAGACGCGGATGGACTGGGCGCTCGACCGGCTCCGTCGTGGCGAGGCCGCGGAGGCGCTTCCCCTCATCCGGGAGCTTGCCCAGGAGGCCCCGGAGCTCCTGGGAAGACAACTCCGCTTCGAGATCCGGCGGCTCGAAGATCGAAGTGCCCCGGAGCTTGTCCCCATTCTGGAGGCCTGGTATGCCGCCGCCCGCGCCGAGGGCGACGCCCTCGGCGAGATGAGAGCGTTGTGGGAGCTGGCTGACTTGGCCTATGATAGAGGCGACGCGAACGAGAGCGTCCGTCACTACAAGCAGGTGCTAGCGCTCGCCCGCGAGATCGGCGACCGAAGGGTCGAGGGGGTCCAC
>CAYPVZ010000147.1:3793-7245 GCA_964414235.1 uncultured Rhodothermales bacterium
CCTCGGCGGCCTTGCCAACCGGCAGGCGAATCTCGGGCGGGTGGTGGAGGCGGTTGGGCTCTACGAGGAGGCGCTCGCCATCGCCCGCGAGGTCGGCGACCGAAGGGGCGAGGGGATCCGTCTCATCGGTCTTGCCAACCGGCTGTCGGACCTCAGGCGGGCGGAGGAAGCCGTTGGTCTCTACGAGGAGGCGCTCGCCATCGCCCGCGAGGTCGGCGACCGCCAGAGCGAAGGGATCGCTCTCGGTAATCTCGGGATCGCACGTGCCTTGCTTGGTCAGGACTCCGAAGCGCGCGAGGCTCTGGCGGAAGCCCTCGACGTGGCTGGTACCCTGGGCCATCCTCCCGTGATGGCTGGAATACAGACCGACGAGGTCGAGGCCCTCGCCCTCCTCGCCCCCGACGAGGCCCTCTCCCGCGCCGACGACATTTGGGATACCGTGATGCGCGACGCCTCCGCCTTCGAGCGCGCCCGCCTCCAGGTCCTCCGCGCCCGCCTCCGCGCCGCCCACGGCGACCCCGCCGGCGCCATCGACGACGCCGAGGCTGCCCTCGCCCTCTACCGCCCCAACGGCGTCGACTCCATCTGGTCCCGCGAGGCCGAAGCCATCGTAAAAGAGCACGGCCCCGAAGCGTAGCCGCGACACCCCGCCGGGAGTCCGCACCACGGCCCCGAGACCCCGTTCTACGCCCCAGAGGCCCCGTCCGACGCCACCGGGGGGCCGATCGACGCCCGAGAGCGGTCGTCCTACGGCCGCGAGAGGCGATTCTACGCCCGAGAGCACCTATCCGACGGCGATGAGCCCTCATCTGACGCCGAGGAGCGCCCGTTCTACGGCAGTGAGCGCCCATCCCACGCCGATGAGCACCCGTTCTACAACAGTGAGCGCCCGTTTTGCGCCGAAGAGCACTCATCCCACGTCGATGAGCGCCCATCCCTCCCGCCTCGGCCCCGAGGTGGCCCCCCCGGCGCCCCCCGCCTCGGCGACGCCACCGAGGCGGGCGGAGGAGCGAGCTACGCCTCCTGCTTGCGCGCCATCGCCGCCCGCTTGCGCTCGTGCGGGTCCAGGTGCCGCTTCCGGATGCGCATCGCGTTCGGCGTGATCTCGATCAGCTCGTCCTCGCGGATGAACTCGATGGCCTCCTCCAGCGACATCCGCTTCGGCGGGTTCAGCTTCTCGAAGTTGTCCGAGCCGCTGGCGCGCATGTTCGTCAGCTTCTTCTCCTTGGTCGCGTTGACCTCCATGTCCTCGTCGCGCGCGTTCTCGCCGACGACCATCCCGTTGTAGACCTCGTCCTGCGGCCCCACGAAGAGCTGGCCGCGCTCCTGGAGGTTCACGATGGTGTACGGCGTCACCTTGCCCTGGCGGTCCGAGACGATGGCGCCTGTCGCGCGGTGCGTGATGGGCCCCGCCCACGGCCGGTAGCCGTCGAAGATGTGCGTCAGCAGGCCTGTGCCCTTGGTGTCCGTCAGGAACTCGGTCCGGTAGCCGATCAGCCCGCGCGCCGGGATCTCGAACGTCAGGCGCACGCGCCCGCCGCCGTTGTTCTTCATCTCCACCATCATGCCCTTGCGCGTCCCGAGCGTCTCGATCACGACGCCCATGAACTCCTCCGCCACGTCGATCGTGGCCCGCTCGTAGGGCTCGTGGAGCTTGCCGTTGACGTCCTTCGTGATCACCTGCGGCATGCCGACGGCGAACTCGAAGCCCTCGCGCCGCATCTGCTCGATGAGGATCGCCATCTGGAGCTCGCCGCGCCCGAAGACGAGGAACTTGTCGGCCGAGTCGGTCTCCTCGATCCGGAGCGCCAGGTTGGCCTCGCCCTCCTTCATCAGCCGGTCGCGGAGGTTGCGGCTCGTCACGTACTTGCCGTCGCGCCCCACGAACGGGCTGTCGTTGATGCGGAACTCCATCGAGAGCGTCGGCTCGTCGATGGAGAGCGCCGCCAGCGGCTTCGGGTCGTCGGCATCCGCCACGGACTCACCGAGGCCGATGCCCGCCAGCCCGGCCGCCAGGATGATCTCGCCCGCGGGCGCGCTCTCGGCCTCGACGCGCGCCAGCCCCTCGCTCACGAACAGCTGCGTCACCTGCGCCGGCTTCCGCGCGCCGTCGCGCCCGCAGAGGAGCACGCGCTGCTTCAGCTTCAGCGTCCCGTTGACCACGCGCCCGATGGCGATGGGCCCGAGGAAGTTGTCCGGCTTCACGTCCGTGACCAGCACCTGGAGCGGCGCCTCCGGGTCGCCCTGGGGCGCCGGGATCGTGTCCACGATGGCGTCGAAGATGGGCCGGAGGTCGGTCATCTCGGTGCCCAGCTCCGTCGTGCACTGGCCGTCGCGCGCCACGGCGTAGATCACCGGGAACTCGATCTGGTGCTCGTCGGCGTCGAGGTCGATGAACAGGTCGTAGACCTCGTTCAGCACCTCCTCCGGCCGCGCGTCCTGCCGGTCGATCTTGTTGATGACGACGATCGGCACGAGGCCCAGCGCGAGCGCCTTCGAGAGCACGAACCGCGTCTGCGGCAGCGGCCCCTCCGCGGCATCCACCAGCAGCATGATGCCGTCGACCATCCGGAGCGTCCGCTCCACCTCGCCCCCGAAGTCGGCGTGGCCCGGCGTGTCGACGATGTTGATCTTGATCTCCTCGCCACCCTCGGGGGTGTACCGCACGGCCGTGTTCTTGGCCATGATGGTGATCCCCTTCTCGCGCTCGAGGTCCATCGAGTCCATCACCCGCTCGGCGATGTCCTGGTTGTCGCGGAAGGTGCCGGACTGCCAGAGCAGGCTGTCGACGAGGGTGGTCTTGCCGTGGTCGACGTGGGCGACGATGGCGAGGTTCCGGAGATCGTCGCGACGAGCCGGCCCGTGGCCGGTGAGGTGGGGGGTGTCGACATGCATGGCCGTACCACGCTATCGACACCGTGGCCACCTCGGACGCGGCGGGCAACCGTCACCGGCCCGCCCGCCGCCCGAAGACCGGGATCCCTGCGTGGATCGGTCCGATCAGTCGTGGAATGCGGTGTCGGAGCGGATGCCGTCGATCTCGATCGTGATCGAGTCGCCGCGCGACCCGGTCGCGCATGCGTACGAGACGCTGCGGTGCTCGAGCGGGATCGTGTATCGCGATCCGTCGGCGAACTCGCAGACGAACGAGTCCGGCTGCACCGCGAAGTCGACGATGGTGAAGCCGGCGACGAGACAGTCGCTGCCGAACTTGCACCCCTCGCGACGGGGCTCGATCACGATCCGTGGGCCGGTCACGGGTGCCACGGATGCCCTGGTCGTCGGTGCCGTCGGCGGTGCCGGCGTCGGCGCGGTCGTGGTGGCCGCGACACGGCACGGTGCCGACCTTCAAGATCTGTTTACCATGTCCCATGCTCCCGAGCCCGGCGACGGCAGCCGCCCGTCGCGACCCGAATCCGGCATCCAGGTCATCGACCGGATGGTGATGCTGC
>CAYPVZ010000148.1:0-2420 GCA_964414235.1 uncultured Rhodothermales bacterium
GGAACGTGGCCTGGAAGCCGGCCGCGTCGCGGACGACGGCGAGGTACTCGCCGGGGAGCAGGACCGCCGGTTGGTCCGAGAGCGCGTCCCCGTCGCCGTCGCCATCGTCGAGCAGAAGGGCGCGGAGGTCGAAGACGCCGTCGCTGGTGGTGTTGAGCAGCTCGACGTACTCGCCCGCGGCGCCGTTCGAGGGGTCGTACATGATCTCCGTGATCACGACGTCGCCCGCGCCCGGCGTGTCGGCGGTGCCGAAGAAGACGCGCGCGGTGCTGGACGCGCGGACGTTGCCGGCGAGATCGGCGACGGGCCCGACGGAGAGGGTATAGAGCGTCCGCTCCTGGAGCGGCGTCGCGAACGTGACGTCGACGACGCGGGCGCCGGCCTCGACGCCCAGGTCGTCTCCTGCCTCGACAGTGGCGACCGACACGGCGGTGCCGATGTCCGGGTCGAGCGTGTACGTCGCCGGATCGGTGGCGCCATCGAGCGCGAGCGCTTCGGAAAACTCGACGCGGACCGTCGTCGACGAGCGTGCCGTGGCGCGGACGAGCGTGGGCGGCGTGGCGTCGGCCTCGAAGGCGACGGTCGCAGAGGACGCCGTCGTGACGTTGCCGAGGAGGTCCGCCAGCCCGCTGGCGGTGACGGTCGCGGTGCCGGCGGCGAGGGGAGCGGCGAGCGTCAGGCGGACGGTCGTCGAGCCGGCGGCATAGGCGGCGTCCGTGACGCTCGCGCCGGTGACGGCGAACGCGCGGGCGGTGACCGTGGCCGGGTCGGCGGGCTCGTCGAGGGCGACCTGGAGGCGGCGGCCGTCGCGGGACGCGGTCGCGCCGACCAACTGCGGGCCGGTGACGTCGGGCGCGTACTGGCTGTTGATCGCGCCGGGCGTGCCGCCGCGCGGGTCGGTCGTCGTCGCGAAGTTGGAGGCTGCGTTCGACGGACCGTCCGGGTCCTTCCGCTCCAGGCTGGCGTCTTCACCGCCCCAGCTGGGCGCGTACGTGAGGGAGTCGATGGTCGTGCCGCGGTACTTCAGCACGATGGCGTCGCCTCCGTTGTTGAGCGCGCTCCACGCGGCCTGCTCGACGTAAGGCACGCCCGGGAAGAGGGCCTCGAAGAGCGCGCCATCCTCCACGATGACGGCGTAGGCGCCCGGCAGGACGTAGACCGGATCGGCTGTGATCGGCGCGTCCGCGCCCGTGTTGTCGTTGAGCGTGAAGTCGCGGAGGTCGAAGGTCTGGTCGGTCCGGTTGACCAACTCGACGAACTCGCCGGGGTTGTCCGCGGAGGGCTCGTCGTAGAGGAACTCGTTGATCACGAGGTCGCGCGGACCGGCGGCGGCGCCCGATCCGAAGAAGACGGAGCCGGAGGTCGAGGGCTGGATGTTGCCCGCGAGGTCTTCGAGGCCGCTGGCGGTGACCGTGACGGTCTGTCCCTCGCGGAGCGGCGTCGCCAGCGTGAGCGTGGCGGCTTCCGCACCCCCCTCCGGCGACGGCTCGATCATGACCGACGGGGGTGGCCCGATGCCACCGTCGATCTGGTACGTGGCGGAGTCGCCGGCCGAAGCGTCGGTGACGGGCTCCGAGAACTCGATGCGGAGTTCGGTCGCCGAGGGCGCGGTGACGCGCGTGATGGTGGGGAGGGTCGTGTCGGGCGTGAACGTGACGGTCGTCGAGGTCGAGGGCGTCGTGTTGCCGAGCGGGTCGCGCAGGCCGCTGGCGGTGACCGTCGACGTGCCGGCCGCCAGCGGGGCGGCGAGGGTGAGCGAGACGGTCAACTCGTCGGCGTCGTAGGCAGCGGCGGTGACGGCCGGGCCGCTCTCGATGGTGAAGGCGCTCGCCGAAACGGACGCCGGGTCCAGCGGCTCGTCGACGTCGACCGTGAGCGAACGGCCGTCGAGCGAGGCGACGGCGCCGGTCAGCATCGGGCCGGTGACATCGGGCGCGTACTGGCTGTTCTGAGCGGCGGGCGTGCCACCGCGCGGGTCGGTCGTCGTCGCGAAGTTGGACGCCGCTGTCGAGGGCCCGGCCGGGTCTTTCCGCTCGACCGAGGCGTCGGAGCCGCCCCAACTGGGCGTGTAGGTCAGCGAGTCGATGGTCGTGCCCTGGTATTTCAGGACGAGGGCGTCGCCCGTGTTGTTGAGTGCGCTCCAGGTCGGCTGCTCGACGTAGGGCACGCCCGGGAAGACGGCCTCGAACAGCGCGCCGTCCTCCACGACCACGGCGTACCCGCCGGGCTCGACGAAGACGGCCTGGGTGGTGATCGGCTCGTCGGCGCCGGTATTGTCGTTTAGGGTGAAGTCCCGCAGGTCGAACGACGCATCGGTCCGGTTGAGGAGCTCGACGAACTCGCCGGGGTTGTTTGCCGTGGGCTCGTCGTAGAGAAACTCGTTGAGGACGAGGTCGCCGGTCGTGGCCGCCGCGCCCTGG
>CAYPVZ010000148.1:2430-7217 GCA_964414235.1 uncultured Rhodothermales bacterium
GAACGTCGTCTGCTGCGGGCCGCTCGCGTTGCCGGCCTCGTCCGCCACGCCCTGCGTCGTGAGCGTGTAGGTCGCCGGGCTGGCGAGCGGCATCGCCAGCGTGAGGACGACGGTCCGGCCATCGTCCTGCAGCGCCGCGCTCGTCGGGGTGCCGATGCCCCCGTCGATCTCGTAGCTGGACGGTGCCTGCGCAGAGGCCGGGTCGAGCACCTCGTCGAAGGTGACCCGGACGGACTGCGCGTCGACCGCCTCGGCCGCGACGAGCGTGGGCGGCTGGTCGTCGGTCGCGAAGAGCGTGTTCGGCGCGCCCGGCGTTCCGCCGTTGGGATCGGTCGTGGTGCCGAAGTTGGCGGCGGCGTCGCTCGGACCGGCCGGGTCGCGGCGTTCGAGGCTCGCGTCGGTGCCGCCCCAGGACGGCTGGTAGGAGACCGCGTCGATCTCGGTCGCATCCCGGACGAGCGCCGGCCGGTCGCCGCCGTTGTTCAGCGACGGGAAGCCGCTCAGCAGGAGGTACGGAACGCCGGGGTAGGCCGCCGTGAACTCGGCCTCGTTGCGGACGAGGACCGCGTAGGCGCCCGCCGCCAGCGTCGTCCCGCTGGCGATGGTCCCGGACGTCGTGGTCCCATCGGTGAGCGCCAGCCCGCCGAGGTCGACCGCGGCGCCGCTCACGTTGAGGACCTCGACCCACTCGTTCGTCGACGCCTGCGGCGCCGGCGGGTCGTACATCACCTCGTTGAGGACGAGGTCGCCGGGGGCGGGCGCCTGGGCGCGCGCGACCGGGAGCAGGGCGACGAAGGCGGCGAGGGCGAAGAACCAGCGCATGGGCGGGCGGGTCGTCCTGCAAAGTAGGACTCCAGGCCATGCGCTCGACGTGGGGCGATGACTTGAGTCATCGCGGGCGGAATCCCTGCCGCAGGCCGGCGCCTACGAACGCGCGGCGAGGTCGCGGAGGCAGGTCTCCGCCATCAGGCGCGCCGCCAGCGGGAGCGCGCCCTCGTCGAGGTCGAAGCGCGCGTGGTGGAGCGGGTAGCGCGTCTCCGGGCCGCTGGCGGAGCCGACGCGCACCATGCAGCCGGGGACCTCCTGGAGGTAGTACGCGAAGTCCTCGCCGCCCATGCTCGGCAGCGGGATGTCCTCGGCGGCTTCGTGGCCGAACAGGTCGACGGCCGCCCCACGCGCCCGCGCCACCTCGTCGACCGTGTTGACGACGGCCGGCAGGGCGCCCTCGAAGACGACGTCGACGTCGGCCCCGTAGACGGCGCCGAGCGCGCCGGCCACGCGCCGCATCTTCTCGCGGAGGTAGCCCAGCGTCTCGCCGTCGACGCACCGAAGCGTCCCGCCGAACTCGACGTCGGACGGGATCACGTTGAGCGCGTCGCCGCCCCAGAGGCGGCAGATCGTGAGTACGGCGGCCTTGCGTGCGTCCGTCACGCGGCCCGCCAGCTGGTACAGCTCCGAGGCGATCTGCGTCGCCACCCACACCGTGTCGACGGCCTCGTGCGGCCGCGCCGAGTGGCCCGAGCGCTCGCTCCGGACGAGGACGCGGAACGGCGAGCACGCCGCTGTCAGCGAGCCGACGCGGAAGCCGAAGCGCCCGACGGCCAGCGTCGGGTCCATGTGGACGGCGTAGATCGACGAGACGCCGTCGAGCGCGCCGGCTTCGATCATCGCCGGTGCGCCGGAGGGCGTGACCTCCTCGGCCGGCTGGAAGACGACGCGGAGCGTGCCGGCGAACGCGTCGCGCCGCTGGTGGGCGACGAGCGCGACGCCGCAGGCGACGGCCATGTGGGCGTCGTGGCCGCAGGCGTGCATGGCGCCGGGCCGCTGCGAGCGGTACGCGGTCTCGGTGGCCTCCTGGATGGGGAGCGCGTCCATGTCGGCCCGGTAGGCGACCGTCGCGCCGGGGCGCGCGCCTTCGATCTCGGCCACGAGGCCGTACCCGCCCATCGGTCGGGCCTCGATCCCGTGGTCCGCCAGCCACTGGCGGACGTGTCGCGAGGTCTCGACCACGTCGAAGCCGGTCTCCGGGATGGTGTGGAGCTCGCGGCGGAGCGCGGACAGGGGCGCGCGGAGGTCGACGTCGGGGCGGGCGGGGGCGGTCTCGATCACGGCTCAGCGGTGGTTACCGTAGGGTAACGCGCCCTCGCCGCCGGTCGTTCGAGGGCTTCGTTGAAACGCCCGTGCCGTCGCGTCTACGCGCCGACGCTCTCGCGCAGCTCGGCCGCCAGCCGCGCGACGACGTCGGGGAGCCGCTTCGAGCGGGCGTAGGTCTCGCGCTGGCGCTCGTAGGACGCGCCGCGGTCGAGGACGCGGTCGATGCCGCGCAGCTCGTCGAGGCAGCCGAGGCGTTCGGCGACGGGCTCCAGCCGGGCCACGAGGTCGGGGATCAACTCGCGGAGTGGGCCGTGGTCGCCGTCGTTGTCGCGGATGATGTCGGCGTCGAGGCCGTGGCGGGCGGCGCGCCACTTGTTCTCACGGAGGATCCAGGGCGTGAGCACCTTCAGCGGCGCCCCGTTCTCGTAGCGGTCGCCGAGGGTGACGATGAGGCACTGGACGAGGGCGACGAGCGCCGCCAGCTCGTGGAGCGTCGAGGGCGCGTCGCAGATGCGGACCTCCAGCGTCCCGAAGTTGGGGTGCGGGCGAATGTCCCACCAGATCTCGCGGATCGTCTGGATGGCCTTGGCCCGGACCAGCGTGTTCATGAACTGCTGGAACTCGCCGTAGTTGGCGAGCCGGTACGGCAACCCCGCCGTCGGCATCCCCTCGAAGATCTTCGACCGCGCCGAGGCCAGCCCGGTGTCCTCGAAGTCGACGAACGGCGACGAGGCCGAGAGCGCCAGCAGGTGCGGGAGGTAGGTCGTCAGCGCGTTCGAGATGGCGATGGCCTTCTCGCCCGAGGCCACGCCGACGTGCACGTGGAGCCCGTAGATGAGCAGCCGCCGCGCGGGCCACTGGATGCGGTCGACGAGGCTCTGGTAGCGGTCGTTCGGGAAGATCTTCTGATCGCGCCACTGCCCGAACGGGTGCGTCCCGGCCGAGGCGAACGCCAGCCCGAGCTCGTCGCTGTGCGCGTAGAGCTCGCGGATGGAGCCGCGGAGGTCGGCGATGGACTCGTCGACGGTATTGCAGATGCCCGTGATGACCTCAATCGTCGACTGCGTCAGCTCCTGCTTGATGCGCGGGTGGTCGTGCCCGAGGCGGTCGAGGAGCGCCACCGATCCCTGTTTCAGGTTGAACGTCGAGGGATCGACGATCTGGAGCTCGATCTCGACGCCCAGCGTGGGCTTCGGCGACGGCGTGAACGGGATGGGCGCGAGGGCATCGGCCGGAGAGAGATCCATGCAGGCGGGCGGGGGCGCGGGGGAAGTAACCGCCCGTGTGAAGGAATCGCAAACCAACGTTCACGTTCCCGCTGGCGGTCGGAACGAGCCCTGTCAGGCGTTGACCTTGCTCAGCGCATCGAGCGCCTTCTGCCGCCGCTCCGCGTGGTCGACGATCGGCTCCGGGTAGGTCTCGCCGAGCGTCACGCCAGCCGCCATTAGCACGTCCGCGGGCGCGTTCCACGGGGCGTGGATGTGGTTGGCCGGAAGCTCCGCCAGCTCGGGAATCCAGCGGCGGACGTAGGCGCCGTCGGGGTCGTGGCGCTCGCCCTGCGAGACCGGGTTGAAGATGCGGAAGAAGGGCTGGGCGTCGGCGCCGCAGCCGGCGGCCCACTGCCAGCCCATCGTGTTGTTGGCGAGGTCGGCCCCGCAGAGCGTGTCCCAGAACCACCGCGCGCCGTCCTGCCAGGGCACCAGCAGGTCCTTCGTCAGGAAGCTCGCGACGATCATCCGGACCCGGTTGTGCATCCAGCCCATTGCCCACAGCTGGCGCATCCCGGCGTCGACGATGGGGTAGCCCGTCCGGCCGCGCTGCCAGGCCTCCAGGTACGACGGGGTCGAGCGCCAGGGCATCTTGGAATACTTCTCCTTGAGCGGCTCAGTCGGCGTGGTCGGAAAGTGGTGCAGGACGTGGTAGGCGAACTCGCGCCACGCCAGCTCCGAGAGGAATTTGTCGGCGTCCTCGCGCATGGCGCCGTTCGAGACCCACGCCTCGACGCGCCGCCAGACGGTGCGCGGCGAGACCTCGCCCCAGTGGAGGTGCGGCGAGAGCATCGACGTGTCGCGCGCGGCCGGGGCGTCGCGGCCCTCGGGGTAGTGGACGAGCGACTCGTCGAGGAACGCCGCCAGCCGGTCGAGGGCGCCGTCCTCGCCCGGCGTCCACGCGTCGCGCATGCCGCTGGCCCAGTCGACGCCGTCCTGCGCCTCGGGCGTGAGACCTAGCGCGTCGAGGTCGACGGATTCGGGCCACGCCTCGGGCGCGTTCGAGGCACCCATCCGCGGGACGTCGAGCGGTTCGCCGACGTCGACCTGGTCCTTGAACTTGGCCCAGAAGGGCGAATAGACCTTATAGGGGCCGCCCGAGCCAGTGCGGATCTGCTCCGGGTCGTGGAGGATGCGGCCGGCGAACTGCCGCGTGTCGAGGCCCGCCTCGCGGAGCCCGTCGCGGACGCTCTCGTCGCGCTGGCGGAGAGACGGCGCGATGCGCGACTGCCAGACGACGCGGTCGGCGCCGGTGGCCTCGCAGACCTGCTTGAGTTCGTCGAGGCTGGCGCCCTGGCGGAGGATCAAGCGGCTGCCTCTGGCGCGGAGTGAGGCGTCGAGCGCCGCCAGCGAGTGGTGGAGCCACCAGCGGTGTGCGCCGCCCGGCGCCCAGTCGCCCTCCTCATCGGGCGCCCACACGAAGAG
>CAYPVZ010000149.1:0-7214 GCA_964414235.1 uncultured Rhodothermales bacterium
TTCCGCGTCGCCGTCGGCCAGTTCACCAGCCGCGACGACGCGCTCCGCCTGCGTGACCGGCTCCCGCCCGAGGCGCCGGACGACACCTGGCTCCTCCCCCTCCGCACGCTCTAGCGCCCCCGCCAGCGCCCCATGCTCGCCCTCCTCCAGACCGTTCCAGATTCGGCCCTCGCCGACACCCTCACCGCGGCGGCGCCCGTCGCCACCGACCCCAGCGTCACCGACCAGCTCCGCGGCGGGCTCGAGTTGCTGTTCCTGGGCGGCTGGACGATGTACCCCATCGTCCTGCTCTCCATCATCATGGTGGCCATCGTGTGGGAGCGGTTCCGCGCGCTCAGCCGCGCCAAGGGCGACCCCGACACGCTCACGCGCAACGTCTCGGACTACATTCACGCCGGCGACGTCCACGGCGCGATGGCCTACTGCCGCGAGCGCAACACGCCGGCCTCGCGGATCCTCCAGCGCGGCTTAGAGCGGCTCGGCCGACCCATCGGGGAAATCAAGGAGGCGGTCCTGGAAGCCGGACGCCGTGAGACGTTCGACCTGGAGAAGCGGATGGACCTGCTCGCGTCGGTTGCTGCACTGGCGCCAATGCTCGGCTTCCTCGGGACCGTCACGGGCATGATCGGCGCGTTCCGCGAGATCCAGCGCTACGAAGGGCTGGTCAACCCATCGCTGCTGGCGGGCGGCATCTGGGAGGCCCTGATCACGACGGCGGCCGGGCTGGCGGTCGGCCTGCTCGCGCTGTTCGCGTACAACCTGCTCATCGGCCGGATCGCCCGGCTGGTGAACGGGCTGGAGCGGGTCTCGTCCGACTTCATCGACCTGCTCCAGACGCCCGCCGACCGCCGCCGCTAGCCATGGCCGAGTTCAACTTCTCGTCCGGCCGCAAGGCGATCACGGCCTTCAGCATGGCCTCGCTGACGGACATCGTCCTGCTGCTGCTCATCTTCTTCCTGCTGACGTCGTCGTTCGTGACGCAGAACGGGCTCCGCGTGACGCTGCCCGACGTGGCCTCGGCAGCGCCGCTGGAGCAGGAGTACGTCGCCGTCCAGATCGACGCCGACGGCCTGTTCTACGTCGAGGACCGCGAGGTCGACCGCGACAGCCTCACGCAGGCCATCGAGGCCGTCCGCGAGGGCCGCACGACGCTGGCCGTCTATGCCGACCGCGATGCCCGCATCGACGAGCTCGCGGAGGTCGCCAGCGCGGCGGCGCGGCTCGACATGCGCGTGTCGATCGCGACGGAGGCTGCCGTGGGCGGGGCGGGCACGAACGAGTAGCCGGCGGCGGGCGCTAGCTTCCGGCGTCTCCCGCCCGCCCATGCCCGACGCCTTCGCCCCGACCGCGCTCCCGGCCATCCCCCGCCCCGGCCGGGTCCTGATGACCTCGCCCGACCACTTCCGGGTGGCCTACGTCATCAACCCCCACATGGAGGGAAACATCGGCGACGTGGACCCGGAGAGCGCGCGTCGCCAGTGGGACGCGCTGAAGGCGGCCTACGAGCGGCTGGGCATGGAGGTGACCGTGATGGCGGGCGTGAAAGACCTGCCAGACATGGTCTTCTGCGCCAACCAGACGCTCCCGTATCTCACGCCCGGCGGCGAGCGGGGCGCCGTCATGAGCCGGATGCACGCCGAGCAGCGAAAGCCGGAGGTCCAGCACTACGAGCGGTTCTTCCGCGGCGAGGGCTACGAGGTCCACACGCTCGCCCCGGACCTCCCCGGCGACTTCGAGGGCATGGGCGACGCGCTCTGGCACCCCGGCCGCTACCTCCTCTACGGCGGCTACGGCTACCGCACCGACCGGACCGTCTACGACCGGCTGGCGGACGCGCTCGGCATCCCCGTCGTCGCACTGGAGCTGACCGACCCCGACTTCTACCACCTCGACACCTGCCTCTGCCCGCTCGACGAGGAGACGGCCCTGCTCTACCCCGGCGCCTTCACCGATGAGGGGCTCCAGACCGTCCGCGCCCATTTCAAGCGGACCATCGAAGCGCCCGAGGCCGAGGCCCGCGAGCGGTTCGCCTGCAACGCGCATTCGCCCGACGGAAGGCACGTCCTGATCCAGGAGGGCTGCACCGACACCAACGAGATGCTCCGCCAGCTGGGCTACGAGCCCGTCGAGCTGGATACAAGCGAGTTCCTCAAGTCGGGCGGCTCGGTCTTCTGCATGAAGCTGATGTACTGGTAGGATGGGCGCGCGGGCCCCTGACGCGGGTGAGTCGCCCTCGCCCCAGTTCCCGGGCACCGTGAGCGTCATCATCCCCGCGCTGAACGAAGCGGCGGGCATCGGCGCGACGCTCGCCAGCGTCGCCCGCCAGTCGGGGCGATGGGAGGTGATCGTGGTCGACGGCGGGTCGGCGGACGGAACGGCGGACGCCGCGCGGGCCGCGATGCCGGACGCGCGCGTGATGGCGACCGAGCCCGGACGCGCCCGCCAGATGAATGCCGGAGCGACGGCCGCGACGGGCGAGGCACTCTTCTTCCTCCACGCCGACACGCGCCTTCCCGATGGCGCGCTCGACGCGGTCCGCCGTGCGCTGGCGGAGGGCGCCATCGCCGGCTGCTTTCGCACGACGTTCGACGTAGACGACGAGGAGGCCGCGTTCGGCCGGCTCGGACGGGCCGTCATGCGGCTGTGGGAGGCGCGGCTGTGGATGCGCTGGCACCGCCTGGCGTTCGGCGACCGCGCGCTGTTCGTCCGCCGCCCGGCCTTCGACGCCCTCGGCGGCTTCCCAGACCAGCCGATCTTCGAGGACCTCGACCTCGTCCGCGCGCTTCGGCCGCACGGCCCGTTCGTCTTCGTCGATGCCGACGTAGTGACGTCGGCGCGGCGGTTCCAGAAGCATGGGGCGGTTCGCCAGCAGGCCCGTAACCTCGCACTCTGGCTCGGGTGGCTAGTGGGCGTCGCGCCCGCCCGACTCAAACGGTTTTACAGCGACAGAGACCGGGGATAAGAGGGTCTCGCAGGAAGGACTTGGGTATTCCGGAGCTATCGGGTACGTTATCGTTGCACCAGGTCGGCTCATTTTGTAGCTGGCGGTGGCCTTGCCCACGTCCCCATGCGGCTCTTCTCTCTCGTCGCCATCGGCCTGATCGCCGCTGGCGCCTCGGCCCAGACCACCTTCCGCCTCGTCGACCCCCTCCTCTCGGTGGACGGGCGACGCATGGCCTCCATCGGCGCCCCGCTCGTGCAGCGGCCGTTCGGGGTGCTGCAGATCCAGGTGCCCGGCGTGGGGACGTACACCGTCTCGGAGCGGCCGTTCGCCGGCGCCCGCCGGGCCGGCGAGTTCGATGGCAACGGGCTCGTCTTCACCTCGCGCGGCCGGACGCTGCGCCTCTACTCACGCGAGCAGATCCTGTCGCTCGACGGGGCCGTCTCGGCCTACGTCTCCGTAGAGTCGCCCACCTCTCGGCGGCGGCGCGGCCTCGCGCGTCTGTCCGTGGCCGACGCCGTCGATGGGCGAGGGTCACGGAACTCGGCGCCCGCCCCCATTGCCGCACGGGCCGAAACCGGCCCCCGACCGTCGCTCTCGGACCGCCCCGCCGCCGCCCACCTGGAACGGCTGACGACGCCAGAGACGCCGCCCGAAGACACGCGGCCTCAACTCGACGACCGCCCCGCTGCGGCCTACCTCGCCGAAGACCATCTCGCGGACGACGTCGACGCCCTGGCCGCCGAGCGCGACCGGCTCCGCATCGAGAGCGCCCAGCTCTCTGACGCGCTTCAGCATGCCGAGTCCGAGCGCGACCGGATCGACCGCGACTACGCCATCCTCCGCCAGCGGCTCGAAGCCGCCGAGGCCGAGGCCACGCGGGCCGGTGCGCTTCGCTCCGACCTCGCCCGCGCCGAAGCCACCGCGCGCGACCTTCGCGCCGAGCGTGATCGGGTGGCGGCTGAGCGCGACGCCCGCGACCGGGCCATCGCCCTGCTGGAGGCCGAGGCCGCCGACCGCGAGGGCCGCATCCCGGCCGTCCTCGCCGAGCTGGCCCACACGCGCCGCCAGCTCGACGAGGCCCTCGCAGCCCGCGACGCGGCACTCGCCAGCCGCAACGACGCCTACGCCCTCCGCGACGACGCCCTCCGCGCCCGCGACGACGCCCAGGCCGAGGCCCGCGCCCTTCGCGATCAGGTCGACCGACTCCGCCGACAGGGCGCCATGTCCGGCGACGCCGACCTCCAGGACCAGCGCGACGCGCTCGCGCTCGACCGGCTCCGCCTCGAAGCCGACCGCGCGGCCTTCGAGGCCGACCGCGACGCGTTCCAGGCCGAGCGGGCCGCGTTCGAGGCCGAGCGTCGGGCCGGACGACCCACGAGCGACCTCGCCGAGCGGCAGACATTGCTCGACCAGATCGGCGCGGCCCAGGCCGAGCGGCAGACGCTCCTCGCCGAACAGGCCGCCCTCCTGGCCGAGCGCGACCGGCTGGCGGGCGAGCTGCGCCGACTCCGCGACCAGTCCAAGACGGAGCCCCCTGTCTCGAGGACCTCGGCGCGAGACGGCGTGACGGTCCGCACGCCGATCCCGCCCCAGGACGGCGCCGTCGTCACGCTGCCGGACTTCGACTTCGGACGCCTTCAGAACCCCGACGTCGTCCAGCGCCGGCTGTCGGAGGCCGAGTACCCGCACTGGGCGACCGTCGGGCGCGTCGAGGGCGACGTGCTTGTCCTGTTCCAGGCCGATGCCACGGGCCGCGTCACCCGAACGGCCGTGCCCTCGCCCCTCGGTGGTGGGCTCGACGCGCTGGCGGAGGACCTCGTCCGCGAGATGCGGTTCGTGCCGCCCGTCGTCAACGGCCAGCCGGCTGGGCTTCGCTCGCAGGTCCTCGTCCGATTCCGGCCCTAACGCGGAGCGAAGGGTTCGGGCCTCAGGCCTCGTCGTCGAGGATGTAGATGGCGCGCAGGTTGCGCGCCAGCTGGCCGTAGTCGAGGCCGTAGCCGATGACGAACAGGTTGTCGATATCGAACCCGACGTACTCGACGTCGACCTCGACCTTGGCGGCCGTCGGCTTGCGGAGGAGCGACGCCGCGCGGAGCGACGCCGGGTTCTTGGCCGCGATCTGGTCGATGACGTACTTCATCGACAGCCCCGTGTCGACGATATCCTCGACCACGATGACGTGGCGGCCTTCGAGCTTGGCGTCGATGTCCTTGAGCTCCGTCACGTTGCCGCTCGACACCTTGCTCTCGCCGTAGCTGGAGAGCTTGTAGAAGTCGACCTCGGAGTCCCCCGGGATGGCGCGCATGAGGTCGGCGGTGAACATGAACGCCCCGTTCAGCACGCCGATCAGGATGGGGATGCCGAGGTCGGCGTAGTCCGCGGCGATCTGCTGGCCCATCTCCCGAATCCGGGACTGGATGGTCTCCTCGTCGAGGTAGAGGCGAAACCGCTCGCCGCGGCAGGTGACGACGTCAGGGGCGGCGGCGGTCTCAGGCATCCGGGCGGCGGGAGGTGAGCCCCAAACTACCCCTCGTCGGCGTCGGGGTGCCACGTCCAACGCTCGGCTCGCCTGGTTTCTGAGGTAACGGCGATGCGCGCCGCCAATCGGTGACCGACCACCCACAGGACCTCGCCATCGGCCACGACGACGGGCACGTCCGCACGGTCGGCCCGCGGCACGCCGCGGCCGCGGAGGAGGTCGGAGACGAGTTGCGATCCATCCATGCCCAGCGGACGGATCCGGTCTCCGTCCCTCCACGAGCGGACCTCCACGTCGCCCACGCGGTCGGCGTCGACGACCTCCGAGAACGGGTCGCCGCCGAACTGGCGGGGCACGGCCGCCAGCGGCTCGACGGCGAGCACGCCGGTCCGCTCCGCTCCCCGGGCCAGCCGGAGCGCGTCGCGCTCCCGCCACGCGACGACGCCCCCGCTCTCCACGCGCGTGCCGACATCCGCATCGAGAAGCGCATCGAGGCGCGCAACGAGGGCGCGCGATCGCGTGGCGCAGGGCGCGTACCGGGCGATGGCCTCTGCCAGCAGCGCACGGCGCGGATCGGTGGGAAGGCCTCGGAGCACCACCAGCGAAAGCCGGTCCCCCATCGCCTCGACCTGGGTCTGGACGAGCGTGAGGGCCGCACGGGCATTGTCGGCGGTCGCGGCGATTCGGCGGTCGAGGCCAGGGCCCCCCTCGTCTCGAAGCACGGGCAGGACGGACTGACGGACGCGGTTGCGGCGATAGGCGCCGGTCGCGTTCGACGGGTCTTCCCGCCAGGTCCAGGCTCTCTCCCCGGCTTCGGCCGTGATCTCTCCCCTGGAGACTTGCAATAACGGGCGGATCAGATCGACGCCATGGTCGAGCATCCGATGCGACGGCATCCCGGCAAGCCCGCGCAGACCGGCGCCGCGGACGAGCGCCATCAGGACCGTCTCGGCCTGATCGGTCGCCGTGTGCGCCGTCGCGACGAAGCGGGCGTCGTAGCGGCGCGCGGCCTCGACCAGCGCCGCGTACCTCGCCTCACGCGCCGCCGCCTGCACGTTGCCCTCCCCCACCTCGACGCGGACCGACGCGCCCGGCACGCCGAGCTCGGCCGCCAGCGCGACGACAAACGCCCCGTCCTCCGCCGACTCTGGCCTCAGCCCGTGATCGACGTGGACCGCCACGACGGGCTGGCCGAGCTCGACCAGCGACCGAAGCAGCACCGTCGAGTCGACGCCGCCGCTGGCGGCGACCACGAGCCGGTCGTGGGGACCGACGCCGAGGGCGGCGAGCGACGTGCGCAGGCGCTCCGCCAGCGGCACGTCAGGGCCGGAAGCGGCGGTCGATCTCGTCGCTGGCGAGCCGCGTCATCGTCGGGCGGCCGGCGGGGTCCGAGAACGGGTCGGCGCAGGCGAAGAGCTGGTCGACGAGCGAGCGGGCCTCGACGGGGCCGAGCGTCTTTCCGGGGCGGATCGCGCTGCGGGAGGCCATGCTGCGGGCGAGGTTCTCGCGCGCGTCGAGCCGGAGGGTCCGGTCGTTGCGGCGGTACTGGGCCAGGAGGTCGTCGAGCACGTCGCGCTCGTGGCCGAGCGTCACGTCGGCCGGGACGCCGCGGACGAGGACGGGCTTGCCCGGCGGCGCCTCGATCTCGAAGCCGAGCGCGCGGAGGTCGGGCAGGATCTCGTCGAAGAGCGCGCGGTCGTCCGGCGCGAGGTCGGCGGTGAACGGGAACAGGAGCTGCTGGCTGGCGGCCATGCCGCTTCCAGACCAGTACGCGTCGCGCAACATTGCGGT
>CAYPVZ010000150.1:0-7195 GCA_964414235.1 uncultured Rhodothermales bacterium
CCGGGCTCTTGGCCGACATCGAGGGGCGGACGCCGCAGTACCTCTCGCGGAACTCCGGCGCCGGCGAACTGCTGGAGAGGGCCCAACCCGCCTTCGGGCTCCGGTGGTCGGCGGCGGAGTGGGCCGACGACGGTGCCGGCAAGTGCCGACAGGCCATCGGGAGTGACGTCCCGCTTGACCTGTTAGCCGCCGCTCACGCCGAGGCCATGGCGCCGCTCTCGGTCGTCGACGACCCGGTCATGTTCTCGACAGGGACCCCACTCGGGCCACGCCAAAGACGGGAGGCCCGGTCTGCGGACCTGGAGTCGGCGCGCGAGGGCACCCGGGCTGTCGCCGACGCCGAGGGCGTCCGGGCGGAGACCACCCGGGTCGTCGACCACCTGAACGCGCTGCCGCCTCATGCCTTCAGCAAGGCGGTCTCCCGCTACGGCAGCGACGCGTGGGACGTCGTCCACGCGATGTCGAACGCGGCCCGGAAGACGTACGCCGCAGCGATCCTGCGCGCCGTCGAGGTCCAGCCCCAGCCGTTCTACCACCCGAGCCCACGGACGGCTCGGTTGCACGCGCACGGGCCGACGGCGCTAGGCCTCCCTGCCGAGGTCCGTGACACGCTGTTCGCGGGGTGGTCGGGCGTCGACCTTCAGGCGGCCCAGCTCGCCGTGGCGGCGGCGGACTGGCCGGTCCCGGCCCTCCAGCGGTTCCTTGAATCTGACCGGGATCTGTGGGGCGAGCTCGTCTCGTCGATGGCCGGCCGGCACGTCGACGACGAGCCGACGTTCAAGGCGCTCAAGGCCGTCGCGAAGAGCCTGGTGTACGGTCTTTGTTTCGGGATGGCGAGGTCAAACGTCCGCGCGCTCGGGTCGGGCGGCCTCGGCGAGAAGAACCGGGCGCGGGTCGAGGCGCTGTCGCTGGATCCGGCCGAGGTGGCGCGGCGGTTCACACGTCACCCCGTCCTCAAAGCCATGGTCACCGCTCGGGCCGCCCAGTTCGACGACATCGGGGCACGAGGCGGGACGGTCGACCGTCTCGGCCACTGGATCCCGCTCGGGCCTGATAGCTCTGTCCTTTCCGTGCTGGCGCGCCGGACCCAGGCGTCGGAACTGCTCATGATGCTGCCGCTGGTCGACGCCGCCGAGGAAGAGCAGAGACGGGCGGCGGCCTCCGGCAGAGCCCCGGAGTGGCGTCTCGCCGCCATGCTCCACGACGGCGGCTGGGTGACGGTGACGTCCGAGTCGAAGCGGGGGCGCATCGTCGCCGGGCTCGTTGACCGCGTGAACAGCCATTGCGAGGCGCTCGGGTACCCGACGCGTCTCGACGTCAAGGGGCCGTCTCAGTAAACAGGGAGGCGGGCTTTCGGCTCCCTCCCCTGCCGGGCTCTCTGCCCGGTGCCCGAACGCCACCAGAGCCGGAGTACCCCGGCCACTTCGAAGTCCCCCGGGTCTCTAGTTGCGGGACGTTCAAGATGCGGGGCCGCCAGCGCTTCCTGAGCTAGGCGCTCGCCGACGAGACGATCTGATTCGAGGAGGTCGCCGACGGCGTGTGGGCGGTCCTCTTCTACGAGACCGAGCTCGGCCGCTTCGACGAGCGGGACTACCAGCTCAAGACCTAGACTGCGACCCCGACCGTGTCACCCATCGTCCCGGTCTGAAGTGTTACCCATCGTCCCGGCTGCTACAACCTCGCCCCACAGTGTTGGCAGGCCGCCGAGTCCATGCGGAAGAAGGGGTGTGGGATCGCCGGTCGGCCGCATACGGGGCATTCGAGAGCGCTGAGCCGTTTGGCCGTGTGCCGCCAGTACGTGACGTAGATCACGAACGTGAGGCAGAATGAGGCGGGAGCGTGGAGGGGGTGGCCTTTGAAAGGGAGTGCGAGCCAGCACAGACCCCACAATGGGAACCCAACGAAGAGCCACCCTGCCCAGACAAGCCAGAACCTGTTTCGGCGAGATCGGACCTCGCGCCAGAACCTCTCTCGAACGATGGGTGGCGATGACATGTCAGTAGCCGCCTAACAGAGGGCCGCTCAACCGCGAAGGGCTGAGGGCACGGTGGTGGATCGAAGCGAAAGTAGCGCCGACGCCCGGATGAGCCGGGAGCGCTGACGCCCTTCGTCGGCTTGCAGCGGCAGGTTATGTGGCCTATGCGTTACTGGTTCGCACAAGAGCCTCAATGTCCACTCCTCGTAGGTGACGGTATTGGGGTAGCGCGTGGACGATTCTGCTCGCTCGCGTGACATGGCCCTCATATTCCTTGTCAACCTCGGGCGGGCGGTTCGGGGCATTGGGGGGAAAAGAGTCACGAATCTCGCTGAGCCGCGCCTCCGATTCACGACCGGCTGCTGTCACAGATTCCTCTAAGTCAGCGACTGAATTGCTTAGGGATGTGTAGAGAGTCTCCACCGACGACTCAACCCTGTCGCCGAGACGGTCGATTGCGTCACCGAGGTTTGCGAACCCCTGGATTAGAATGCTACTGGTGCGACGCTGCTCGTAGATAGACGAGAATTGAAAGTCCCGGTGCGCTGATCTTGTAAGTGCATCCAGTCTGGCGTTAAAGGCCCGGACTGCCTGCTGATCGGACATGACGACCGGGAAGGCTAAACCCGATAACCGAAGCTCTGATTTCAGCGAGTAGAACCTGCTCCTGTTCGCTTGAATCCGAGACACATCCGCTTCGAAAGCAGCAAACTGTTTGAGCGATTCCTCGATCCGGCTCCAAAATGGAGAAAAGTAGCCCTGAGAGAATTCGACCTCAGCCTTGTCCAGGGTTAGTCTGGCAGAAGCCAGATGCTGGTTGGCCTGCTCCGCCAGATTAAGAGTCTGCTCTATCATCGAGACTACCTCCTGCCTCCGCTGCAAATCAGTCGGGGGTACAGGATGACCAAGCCGCCGAAGCACTTCGCGAGCTTTGTCGTGTCCCTGCCGAGCTGCAAGGTTGTAATACCGAAGAGCGGTTGTCATGCTGACCGGAACGCTCCACCCGTATTGGTAGAACCTGCCGACGTTATAGTTGGCACCTGCGAGGCCCTGATCGCCTGCTTTTTTGTAACAACTGAGAGCTTGGCCCAAATCCTTACCGACGCCCTCGCCATATTCATATGAGATGCCGAGATTTTTCTGAGCGCCCCGGTGCCCCTGTCTAGCTGCTTTGAGGAAATACTCGATTGAGCCTGCTTCATCCTTCGGCACGCCCTGACCTCGGAATATCCGTTTCGCGAGCCAATAAATGGCTTCAACGTCACCTGAATTGGCTCTCGATCTCAGGTCGTTGATGCTGATGGTCTCCCAATTCATGATCTCGGTTCAGTGCGGGCGTGATGGTGGGCAGGCCACATAACGGATGGGCGTTCAGCGGCCGGCGGCCGCTGGCGTTCGACCGGAGTATAGGCCGCGACGGCGCCACGACGCCCCGGAACGCTGACGCCGCCGGTCCGCCTGCAACGCCGGGTTCTACGGCGCGGTGGGCAACTACCGACTGAGCAGGCTAATCAAGACGTACACCACGAAGGCCACCGTAAGGACCGGGAGCATGATCAGTTCGCGGTCTGCGGCGTCGATCCACCACTTCCCGCTCTTGAACAGGTCCCGGCGATAGCGGAGGAAGCCCGCCCACAGCCCGGCCAGCACGAGCGTCCCGACAACGATGAACACCCACTCCGGTTGGCCGGCGAACCACTTTCCAATCCAACTCGGCTCGTAGTCCGGTGGGCCAAAGTCGTACCCCGTTTGGGACTCTGGAGGCTCGAACCCGTAAGGCGACGCTTCTTGGTATCGCAATGGGAGGTCGGTAGCGCCGTAGAACAGATTGCGGCTCAGCCGCCGAGAGGTAAGGGCACAGCGTCGGCCCGGAGCGATGATAGCGTCGGAGGCTGGCAGAACCGAAAACGCTGGCCCTCTCGGTCGGCCTGCAGCCGCGGGTTCTACCGCGCGGGATCAGAGTGCCAATGTCCCGCCATCTTTGAGTTCGATAGCACGGCGCTCGACTGACCGTTCAAGTCCTTCGTCCAGCTTCTGGATCACGTCTTGCGTTTGCAGGCGCTGATATTGCTCTAGGGTCTCGTTGGCCGCCCTGGTTCGTTTGGCAAGCTTACCGGACCCTTGTCCGCCCGCCGTCCTGACAACCAGCTGATAGTGAGTGTCGAACTCCTGCAACGCAATCAAGCCCTCAATCGACTTGCCGTCGTCCAAGATGATCGCGAAGGGCAAGTGGTAGATCCCGGCCTTCTCCTCCGACTCGTAGTTAGACCTCGGGACGACTTGATCTGGGGTCGCGCGCAGATGCTCGCGAATCTGCGCAAGCACACGCTCGGCGAGCGTTTTGAGCTCCTGCTGTTGGGTGAGGTGACGCTGGAGCGCCTGTTCAAAGCGGCGGTTGAGGCCGTCGATAGTTGCCATGGTGAGCGCGGTAGAACAAGTGTTGGGAGGCGTGAGGCCGGATAAAACCGGGACGCCCGTGCCGGATAACGTGCCACGGTAGCCCCGTTGCTGTTCGGGCGCAACCCTTACACTCTGCCCACCAATTTCATCCGGCCCGAAGCTGGATAAAGATTTGGCCTCTCCCTCCTCGGCCCCCACGCCCGGCCATCTCCTCGACACCCACCGTCCCCCCGACCGGGTCCGCTATTACTCCGTCCATACCTGGACCGCCTCCGCCTGATGAACCGAGCACGTCTGCCGGTTCCACGGCGACGGATGGCCCCGCCACCCCGAGACCTTGGGTGACGCCAAGTTCGCCGCCTTCCTCCTTCCTCAGTCACCACCACAAGGGCGAGGACTCGATGCTCGGCGACCCTACCCACCGGATTACGGTGAGCGCGTACACCGATGCGTTCTCGGACTTGGAGTAGGCGCCACCCCACGACGCCCGTGAGGTATCGCACCGCGTATGGCAGCCCACACAGGAGGAAAAAGGGAAGGCGTACGAGCACGTACGCCCCCCTTGCCTATGGGTCCCCCTCGCGGTCGAGGAACGCGGCCACGTCGAGCGCGAACGCCTGACGCGCGAGCGAAGCGAACATGGAGTCCTCGGGCTCGGTGAGCCCGTACCCGAACCACCGCTCCGATAGCGCCGGCTCGGCGAGGTAGGCCCCGACCACGACGGTGAGCGCCGATGTGTCAGGGTCGAGCGCGTACCGGCCGGCGACGACGACCGCCGCCAGTTGGACGACAACGTGGGCCGGACCTAGGCGGTGGGCCACCTCGGCCGACCCGGCGCCGCGCGTGACGACGGCGAAGAGGTCGACGATCTCCGAGAGCTCGACGGGTGCCTGCGAGACGGCGACGAGGTCGGCCCACAGTGCCTCGGCCTTCGACCCCAGAGGGTCATTGGATGAGTCCATGACAGCGTGAGGGGGACCGGCATCGCTGCCGGCCCCCCTCGGTTGGTGATCGAGGACGACGGTCAGTTCAGCCGGTCGTGGGCGTACTGGACGAGGCCCGTCACGAGGCTGTCGTTGTGGGCCCAGCTCGACGCCGTCTGCTTCGGGTCGTGCCACAGCACGTTCGTCCCGGCCTGCATCAGCCCGAACAGCGTCGGCTCCTCGTGCTCGGCATACCGCCGCATCACCTTCCCGACGAGCGCGTCGCCGAACTGGGGGAACAGCCCGAGCACCTCTCGGAGCCGCTTGTCCGACGTCTGCGCCTCCCGGAGGCGGCGCAGGGCTCGGACGAAGACCGCGAGGTCGTGGGGCGCCCGGTGGACGAGCTTGAGCCCCTGGCGGACCACGCCCTGCCAGTCGTCGGAGGCGGATCCCGTCGTGTGCTTGAAGCTCACGCGGCCGAAGAACTCGCCCGAGAGGAGCCCGTTGTCGCACAGGAAGCGCCGGCCGCACAGGGCGGCCTCGAACTTCCAGCTCGTGTCGTACGACGTCCGGAACACGAGGGAGAGGCCGACGCGGTCGGACCCGTCGCCGCTGGCGGAGACGTCCTGCGAGACCTCGTCGCCGAAGTCGAGCACGACGGCGAACTTGCCGCCGTCCCAGAACGCCCGGCCGGGCTGCCAGGGCAGGCCCGAGCCCTCGGCGACCTCCTGGGCGAGGTCGTACACCTCCTGGTTCGAGAGGAGCAGGTAGCGCTCGGACACGTTGCCGAGGTGGCGGAAGCCGTGGGGGGCCGCGTCGTCCTCAATCTCGATGGCGTAGCCGGTGTGCTGGCCCGAGTTCTCGGAGAACGTCGGCGTCTTGACGATGGGCGCGAAAGGCGAGATCAGGCTCTTCGTCCGGTTGATGACGGGGAGCCCGTCGAGGGTCTGGTTCGCCGCGATCTGGCCGATGTCCCGGTGCTGGGTCCGGGCGGCCGTGTCGCGGAGTTGGTTGAAGCGAGTGAGTTCCATGGGGGGTGGGGTTCGACCGGGAAGTCCGGCCGTGAACGAGAAGAGCCGCCCGGCCCGAGGAGGGCAGAGCGGCTCAGAGAGAGTTGGTGGGCACCGTCAGCCGTCGTCCCGGAGGAGCCGGGCGAGGGCCCGAAGCGTGGGGACGACGAGCACGACGGTGACCCGGAGCACGTGGGCGACGAGGTCGCCGCGCCCGTTGGGGGTCGCCATTGGGGTGGCGGGCTGGTGAGCGGCGGGACCGACGACCGGCCCCTATCAGAGCTATGGTCCCGGCCGCGACGCCATTCTTGCGCGGCATAGCATCGGCGCCACCCATACAAAGCGCCTCGCGACGAGGCCGACCTTCACGGCGTCGGTCGGCGCCGCCAGTCGACGCCTCCCCACCGAGTCAGAGGGGCAGATCCTCAGTCGCCCGCCACGTCCTCGTCGCGCTCCTCGGTGCGCTCGACCGATGGGCCCCTCAGCATCGCCCTCGCCACCACGGCGAACGCCGCGACGACCACGATGGACGGCAGCATGACCGGGAAGTAGTCCCCCCAGTAGGACGGCCCTGCGGTCAGTGTGAGCTTCCCCCACTCCCCGGCGTGAAACGCGAGGCGGACCAGCGCCGCCACGGCGGCGAACCGGTACCACGGCGGCCCCGCTGGCGAGCGCCAGACGAACCACGGCGACGTGGCGGCGACGAGCGTCCAGAGCACGACGCCGTCGATGCCGGCCCCGAAGGCGATCCCGGCCCCCAAGGACGCGGTCGCCACGGCGGCACAGAGGGCCCACCCGAGCCGGCCCACCCTGCCGTCCGGCGTCGCGTACCAGGGCGTGTCGACGGGCAGGGACGTCGGGTCCCCGTCGCCCCGTGCGAACTGCCG
>CAYPVZ010000151.1:0-4963 GCA_964414235.1 uncultured Rhodothermales bacterium
ACCATCTGGGAGCTACTCATTCCAGGGCTGCCCGCTCCGGCCTTTTCGATCTGCGCGAGCGCCTTCTCGCGCGCCTCGATGGCCCGGTCGATGGTCTTCTTGAGCTTGCGGTAGGCGTTGGGCCGGAGCGCGCCCGGCGGGAGCAGGAACGCGAGCGCGCCGCGCCCCGGCTGGACATCGGCCCAGCGCTCGACCTCGACGTCGATCCGGGCCACGGCGGCCGTCTTCATCTCGACGCGCCCGCCGCCGATGAGCAGCGAGACGAGTCCGCTCCAGGTCGGCTCGTGGCCGACGACGACGACCGTGTCCGCGTCGTCGGGCTCGGCCTGGATCTCGCGGAGCACGTCGCCCGGCTCGGTGCCGTAGAGCGTCTCCGTGACGCGGGCCGGGCCAGTCCAGCCGCCCGCCTCGGCGGCCGTCGCCAGCGTCTGGCGGGCGCGGACGGCGGAGGAGGTGATGGCGCGGTCCGGGACCGAGCGGGCCGTCGTCAGGAAGCGGCCCATCTTGCGGGCGCCCTTCTGGCCGCGCTCGGCGAGCGGTCGGTCGTGGTCGTCGCCGTAGTCGGCGTCCCAGTCCGACTTGCCGTGGCGGAGGAGGAGGAGGGTCTTCATGCGAGCGGGCCGCTAGGGGAGGATGCCGGGGACGGGGCCAGTGGTGGTGGTGGGCATCGACGCCCCGGTCGGGTCGAGGAAGGCCGCGTAGCCGAACACGATGATGAACCCGACGACGCCGACGACGAGGGCGACGAGGAACGACGTGTAGGAGGCCCGGAGCATGAGGTACTTCCGCTCCAGCACGCTCCCGACACCGTAGATGTCCTTCATCATCATCTCGTAGATGAGCGTCGGGTCCTGGACCATGTCCTTCATGGTCGCGACGTAGTCGCTTTCGTCCATGCTGCCGAAGTTGCCGAAGAACAGGATGTTCGTCCGGTTGCGCATCGCGCTCTCCCGCGTGACGTGGTTGCTGTGGACGCGCGGGCGGGCGCCGAGCACGGCGAAGACGAGCGAGACGAGGCAGCCGACGAGGAAGAGCGACGTCGGGATGTAGAGCCAGGGGTTCTTCTCCATGCCCGGCGCGATGGAGGCGATGAGGATGGAGACGATGAGGCCGTTGATGGAGATCATGATGTTGGCCTTCGAGTCCGCCAGCGACGAGAGGTCCATGTTGACCCGGTAGGCCGAGCGGAACATGGTCTCGATGCCGCGCTTGGTGCCGAGGTCGGCCAGGTTCTGGTCGGCCGCCGAGAGCGGGGGCGTCGCGGCGACGGCACGCATCTCCTTGTCCTTCTTCTTTTTCTTCTTGCCCGTGGCCTCGTCGGGGAGGAGGGCGGGCACGGGCCGCTCGCCGGCCACCTGGCTCATGTCGAGGGTATCGCCGGCGTGGGCGCCGTCGCCACTGGCGGCGGGCGCCGACTCGCGGGCGGGGTCGGGCGTGGGGTCGAGGGTGTCGTCCATGGCCTAGTAGGCGAAGCCGAAGCCGACCGTGACGAGCACGTTCTCGTCCGAGGCCCCGACGGTGAAGTTGAAGAGGGCGCGGTCCAGGAGGTTGAACCAGAGGCCGCCGCCGTAGCCGAGCTGGAGGTCGTCGCCCGCGTACGTCGCCGCCGGCAGCGGCGAGTCGGCGCTCCAGACGCGGCCGGCGTCGATGAACCCGAGCAGGCCGATCTCGGCGGGCAGCACGTAGAAGTCGATGTCGACCAGCTTGGCGCGGGCCTCGGCGGAGGCCGAGGCGGCGGTCCGTCCGGCGAACCGTTCGCGGCGGTAGCCCCGGAGCGAGCTGTCTCCGCCGAGGGTGGCGGCGTCGAAGAACGGGAAGTCGCCGATCCGGTGCTCGGCGCCGGCCCGGAGGGCCAGCGTGAGCTGGGGCGCGAGGCGGACGGGGATGTAGGCCACGGCCTCGCCGCCGACGGCCCCGTAGGTGTCGGCCTCGCCCGCCAGCCCGGCCAGCACCGAGCCGTCGGCGACCAGGCGGAGCCCCTGCGCCGGGTTGACCGCGTCGTCGACGGTCGAGGCCTCGATGCGGAGGAAGGCGCCGCCGTGGAACGCCGGGTCGAACGCGTCGGCTGGCAGCAGCGCGACGGGCGTCGGGGCGAGGAGGGTCGTGTCCTGCGACGCGTCGGCGTAGCGGAGCGACGGGCCGGCGTTGAGCCGGAAGCCCTCGCCGAGCGAGACGCCGAGCCCGGCGCGCGCCTGGATGCGTGCGAGGTCGACCCGGGCGAGGTCGCCCTCGACCTCGGGCGAGCCGTTGCCGAGGCCGTAGAAGTTGCGGGCGTAGCGCGGCGTCTGGGCGGTCACATCGACGTCGAGGTCGGCCTCGCCGATGGCCTCGCGCATCCGGCCGATGTAGTAGCCCGACACCCCGCCGGTGGCCGTCGCGACGTTGGCGCCGAGGTGGTGGCGCGCGGCGTACGGCTTGAGCCGGAAGCCGGGGACGATCCACGTGTACTCGCCCCCGAGGATCACGCCGTCCGTCGCTCTGTAGCCGAAGGTCGGGCCGAAGACGTGGTTGCCGAGGACGCGCTCGCCCTCGTCGTAGCGGTTGACGTCGGGCGCCGTCGAGCGCCGGTCGGAGACGCCCTGTCGATGGTCGAAGGTCATGCCGTCCGGCGTGTCGTAGGCCATGACGCGCCCGGCCTGCGCGTCGACCTCGTCCTCGCCGGCCCCGCCGATGATGCGGAGGGCGATGCCGCCCGCGTCGTCGCCGGACACGCGGAACGCGTCGCGGCCTCCGAAGCCGTAGAGGCGGACCTCGTCCGTCTCGCTCGGCACGAACGTGCGGCGGTAGAGCTGGCGGCCCGGGTCGGCGTCCTTGTAGTCGCGGACGGTCACCGTCATCGAGCCGTCGGCGTGGCGCTCGACGTCGAACACCTCGCGCTGGTCGCTGCCGATGACGTCGACGGTGGCGGCCTGGAGCTCGTAGTAGTCCATGGCGGCCTCGACGAGGCGGTCGCGGCGCGACGTCGTGACCCGCGTCCACCACGGCCCGAGCCGGGCGTAGATCGGGCCGGGCAGACGGCCGATGGACCGCTCGATGGCGGTGTCGGTGAGGCGCGCCTGGAGGTCCTCGGCCACCTGGCGCCAGTCCTCGCGCGTGAGCTCGGTCAGGAACCGTCGGTCCTGGAAGAACCCGTTCTGCGTGAGACCTCGGATGCTCCCGTAGTCGTCGTCGATGGACTGGAGGCGCGAGTCGAGCTGGTGCAGGATCGGCTGGAGGAGGCCGTCGATGCCATAGTAGGCGAAGTCGCGGTCGCGGGCGATGGGGCGGTAGACCTTGCCGCGCGTCGAGTCCTCGCCGGTCAGCGTCGGGTCGAGCGTGCCGGGCTCGAAGGCCGCCCAGCGCCACTGGTCGGCGTGGCGGTCCCAGTCGGCGACGAGCATGTCCAAGAGCCGTGCGCGGAGGAACGCCCGCTGGTCGACGCGGTGGTCGTGGTCCTCCCGCATCTCCTCGCGGAGCTTGGACGACGAGACGACCTCGGTGATGCCCTCGAAGCCCGGGACGTCCGACATGTCGTCGTCCGGGCGGATTTCGAGGAGCGCGAGCCGGTCGGCGAACGTCGCGCGGTAGCGGCCGAGGCGCGGGTCATCCGGAACGTAGACGATCTCGGGCGAGGGCTGGGGCACCCCGGCGGCCTCCGCCAGCGGCGCCACGACGAGCGCGGCGTACGGGTTCATGGCCGCTCGCAGCTCCAGCACGACGTCGCCGATGAGCCCGTCGCGAACCTCGTAGGGCACCTGGGCGAGGCCGCCCTTTTCGAGCAGGCGGAGGCCGTACTCGTGACCGTCGTCGCCTATGAGGCGGAGGGACGTCGTCTGGAGGCCGCCGCCGCGCTTGACCGGCGTCATCCCGCCGGCCTCGGTGCCGAGGTCGAGGACCCGGAACTCGACCTCGGTCTTCCAGACGTCGCGGTAGTTGCGGCCGAGGAGGGCCCGCGTGACGGCGCTGTTGCTGAACCGCTCCGTCACGAAGTCCGCGTCGGCGGCCGTGGTCACGGTGCCGCCCAGGTTCGGGGGGAGGTCGGCCGGGTCCACGTCGTCGGGCACCTCGGTGTCGACGAGCTCGGCATTCGGCCCCGCCAGCTGGGCGCGGAAGACGACCTGCGGCTGTCCCTGCCGGATCTCGACGGTCTCGCTCCAGAGCCGCCCGTCGGCGTAGTAGACGAGGCGTTCGTAGCCCGGCACGGAGGACACGTAGAGCGCGCCATCGGCGCCGGAGGTCGCCGTCAGGCCGCCGCCGGTGCCCGAGACGAGGTGCGTCTGGCGGTGCAGCGTACTGACGACGTCGTCGTAGGTCTGGAGGATGCGGTCGTGCGAGGCGGCCCAGACGAGGCCGTCCATCGAGCTGGCGATCGGCCCGAGCGACTCGCGGAGGCGGCGGTAGGAGGAGGAGCTGAGGTCCTGGCGGCCGAGCCCGACCGTTCGTCCCGCGAAGCTGGACAGCGGGTCGGGGCGGTAGCCGGCGCGCGGGCCGCGGGAGATGAGCGGGTGGTGGGCGAGCACCACGATCTGGTCGTCGTCGCGGTCGACCAGGATTTCCTGGAGGATGCGCGCGACGTCGCCGGGGTCGCGGACGTCCTGGTCCTCGGCCTCGCCCTCGGGCCGGTCGTCGCGGTCGAGGAGCCACCACGCCGTGTCGAGCGAGACGATGCGGAGGCCGTCGGCCAGCTTGTCCTGGCGGGGGCCGCCGGCCTGGTCGCCGGGCGTGAGCACGTCGTCGCCGAAGGCGTCGTCGAGGAGGTCTTCGAGGCGCTTGACGCCGTCCTCGCCCTGCGCCCAGTCGCGGTCGCCGGGCACGACGACGACCTGGCCCTCGACGTCCGCCAGCGCGTCGATGAGCGCGCGGACGGGCGCCTCGGCGGCGGCGCGGCCGGGGTCGTCCTCGGGCGGGAGGCCGTCGGTCGTCACGTCGCCGAGGATGGCGACGAGGGCGGTTCTTACGAAGGCCGGTTCCATCTCAGCGGCCC
>CAYPVZ010000151.1:4973-7179 GCA_964414235.1 uncultured Rhodothermales bacterium
TTCAGTGCCGCTTTCAGACTTTCGATTGTTTCATCGGAGAGGTCGCCCGTGTTGCCGGTGAGCAGGATCACGCGGGCCACCTCGCCCTCGGGCAGCGGCGGCGTCGGGTCGGTCCGGCGGTCCGGGGCGACGTAGGTCTGCGTCGTGGCGCAGCCCCACGCGAGGGCGACGAGGAGGGTCGCCAGGGCCGGTGGGAGAGAGCGGCGCATCAAGGGGCGATGGGGGCGTAGCGGAGCAGGGTACCGGGGCCAGTGGGGCCCTCGCTGGCGACGTAGAGGGTGCCGTCGGGCCCGAAGGCGAGGCCCTCAGGCTGCGGCGCGATGCCGGCCGGAAAGTCGGCGACGCTGAGGAGCGAGCCGTCGGTATCGACGACGGCGAGGGCGCGGCGGACGGAGGATAGGACGTAGAGCCGTCCAGTTCCCGGGTGTACCGCCAGCGCCGACGGTTTGAACGCGCGCCGGCCGTCGACCTCCTCCTCGCGGAGCACGATCACGGGCCGAGCCGAGACGGTCTCCGTCGCCAGGTCGAACGCGTAGATGGCGCGGACGTCGCCGAGGTCTTTGCCCGGCCACTCCTTGCAGGCGATGAGGAGCCGTCGGTTGGCGGCGTCGTAGGCCAGGCCCTCGGCATCGTTGCGCGCGCGGAGGGCGTTCTCGACCTTCCGAGCACGCGGCGCGCCGGTCGAGTCGCGGTCGAGCCGGTAGAGGTCGCCGTCGCTGCGGAGGACCCACACGGCCTGGCCGGGCACCAACTCGACGCCCTCGAAGTCGCCCGCGCCCGTGAACGGCAGCCGGTCGAGGATGGCGCCCGTCGCCGGGTCGATCTCGAAGACCGTCCCGCGCTCGTCCTGGACGGCACCGAGGTGGCCTGTCGGTAGGACGGTCAGGGCCGAGATCTCCTGGAGCTCGGCCGGCAGTTCGAGAAGGGCGTCGGGGGCGTCGAGGCGGTAGGGGAGGAGCCGCCGGTCCTCAGGGTCGACGGAGCGGCGGGGGCCGTCCGTGCAGGCCGCCAGCGCGAGGAGGGTGAGCAGGAGCGTGCGCATGAACGCCGATGTACGCCCTACCGGGGCTTTGGATCTAAGGACTTGCGCGGAGGGCCGGGGAAAACGGCGGGAGCGACGCCGAGGCGACTACGGCAGCGGTCCTACCTTATCGGACCGATCGATCGATTCATTTCGTGCCGGAGTCCGGATTCACCATTGTCACCGCGCCGCGCCTGGAGCCGCTGTTCGAGCGGCTGGCGGGCGTTCTGGCCGACGCGCCGGCAGATCCGCTGGCGGAGGAGACGATTCTCGTGGCCCAGAACAAGGGCCTGCGGGCCTGGCTCACGAAGGCCCTCGCCGAGCGGCTCGGCTGCGCCGCCGCGCTCGACCTGCGCGCGCCGCTGACGTTCGCCACCGACCTCGCGCGCGACCTCGTGGAGGGGGCCCGGCCGCCCGACGGGCGCCACCCGTTCGACGCCGCTCCGCTCGCCTGGCGCCTGGCGCCGATCCTCGGCACGCTCCCCGAGGATCCGGTCTACGCGCCGCTCCGGGCCTACCTCGCCCGGACCGACGAGCAGACGATGCCGCTCGCGAAGCGGCTCGCGCAGCTCTTCGACGACTACCAGGTCTACCGCCCCGACGTGCTGGCGGCCTGGGCGCGCGGCGACGACCCGGTTCCGGAGTTCGCCGAGCACGGACGGTGGCAGGCCGCCCTCTGGCGTCGCCTCGTCGCCGACGTGCCGGGCGTCAGGGACCGGGCCGCCGGCCTCGTCGCGTTGGCGGAGACGCTCCGCCAGTTGGAGCCGGGGGCGCTGGCGGACGTGCTGCCGGCGCGCGTCTCGGTCTTCGGCGCGCTCCTCTTCCCGCCGCTCTACCTCCGCGTGCTGCGCGAGGTCGGCCGCCACGCGCCGGTCACGCTCTACGCCGTGACGCCGGGCGACGCCACCGCCGACGGCGCGCACGCGCACCCGCTGCTCCGGGCGCTCGCCGGCCGCGCGCGCGACTACTGGACCGTGCTGGAAGACGTCACGGCGGGCGCCGACCTCGACCGCCAGCGGCTGGCGACGGACATCGGCGGCGGCACGGCGCTCCACCAGCTCCAGGCGGCGCTGGCGGCGGACACGCCGCCGGCTGCGCCCGTGCCGCTCCCGGACGGCGACCGCTCGATCCGCATCCACGACTGCCACTCGGAGGTGCGCGAGCTGGAGGTGCTCCGCGACGCGC
>CAYPVZ010000152.1:0-7147 GCA_964414235.1 uncultured Rhodothermales bacterium
CGTAGCGGCCGTAGCGGTCGTAGCGGGAGTTCGTGCAGCCGACCATGAGGCCGGTCGAGAGGACGAGGAGAAAGAGGGCGCGCATGGGGCGGACGTGTGGTGGGAGACGAGAAAACGCAGGGATCATGCCGCGTGCTCCGGCCCCGGCGTAACGCCCTCACGGCCTATGCGATGAGCCCCTCGACCACGCCTCTGTCGTCGATGACGGACTCCGGCGTCCGTTCTGGCACACGTTCGGGCGCCTGGCGGTGCGTGTCCTCGCGCGCCTCGCCGGGCGCCGCCGCCAGCGGGCCGAGGTCGAACAGGCAGGCCGCCCACGTCAGCCCGGCCCCGAAGCCGACGAACGCCAGCGTGTCGCCGGGCTTCGCGCGCCCGGCGTCGAGCGCCTCGCTCAGCGCGATGGGGATGGTCGCGGCCGACGTGTTGCCGTAGTCGGCCACGTTCATGACCACCTTCTCGGGCGGCAGCCCGAACTGCTGCGCGGCGTACTCGATGATTCGCGCGTTGGCCTGGTGGGGGATGAACAGGTCGATGTCGTCGACGCCTGCGTCGGCCTTGGCCATGACGCGCTGGAGCGACTCGCCCATGGTCCGCGTGGCGAACTTGAAGACGGCCCGGCCGTCCATGCGGAGGTAGTGGGTCCGCTCGTCGACCACCGTCTGGGAGACCGGGATGCGCGTGCCCGGGGCGGGCGCGATGAGCACGTCGGCCTGCGAGCCGTCGCTGCCGAGCTCGAACGACCGGACGCCGCACGGCTCGTCGACCGCCTGGAGCACGACCGCTCCGGCCCCGTCGCCGAACAGGACGCAGGTGGTCCGGTCGGTCATGTCGAGGTTCTTCGAGATGGTCTCGGCGCCGACGAGGAGAATGGTCTTGAACGCGCCCGTCTGGATGAACTGGTCGGCGGTGACGAGGCCGTAGACGAAGCCGGTGCACCCGACCATGAGCGTCATGGCGCCGGCGTTCGTGCAGCCGAGCCGGTGCTGGACGCGGCTCGACACGGGCGGCGTCAGTTCGTCCGGGCTCGACGAGGCGACGAGGACGAGGTCCACGTCGGCGGGCGCGACGCCGGCTCGTTCGAGCGCCCGCCGCCCGGCCTCGACGCTGAGGTCGCTCGTGGCCTGGTCCTCGCTCACGAAGTAGCGCGTCTCGATCCCGGACCGCTCGCGGATCCACTCGTCGGACGTGTCGACGATCCGGGCGAGATCGGCGTTGGTGACGGCGTTCTCGGGGACGTAATGGCCCCAGCCGACGAGGGAGGCGTACTTCCGGGACATGGACGTGGGAGAGAGGGCGACAGAAAACGGGCGCGCGGCGGAAGCGGTTTCAGTCGGCGAACGAGCCCGTCCGGAGGAAGCGAATCGTCAGGCGGACGACGGCCGGCGACATCATCAGCAGCGCATGCGTCTTGGACACGACCGCGCGGTCCGCCAGCCCGCCGGGCGCGAAGGCGCTGGCGACCGAGACGTTGCCGTCGTTGGGCCCGTCGAAGAGGCGGTTGAAGGGGACGATGCGCCGGGTCCCCGCGATGACGCCGGCCTCCAGGCCGCGCACCGGGCCGAGCTGCGTCGGCACGCCGTCGGTGCCCAGCTCGCCGAGCGTCGGGCCGAGGACGGAGCGGAACGGCTCGCGCTGGCGGAGCGCGTCGGCGACCTCGGAGCCGCCGTGGGGCGGGGCGAGCATGACGGCCCGCGAGCCCGCCGGGAGCGGGGTGCCCGCGTCGGCGCGGGCGGCGGCGAAGGCGCGCACGAGGACGCCGCCCAGCGAGTGCTTCACGAAGTGGACCCGCCCGGCGCCGCCGTCGAGCAGCGCGTCCACGTGCGGCACGACGGCCCGCTCGACGAGCGCGCCGATGGCGTGCCGGCGCGAGGGGTAGTCCACGACGCGCGGCGCGAAGCCGGCGCGGCGGAGGGCGCGGGCCATCGGGACCATCGAGAGGCCGGTCCGGCCGAGGCCGTGGAGCAGGAGGACGGGGTCGCGCACGTCAGTGGAACGGACCGCCCACCCGTTCGGGTCCGCAGGGCCCCCGCATCGGCGCCGAGGCGGGGGGAGCGGATGGAGCGCGCCTGAAGACACGGTCCGGTGTGCAGAATGGACTTGTGCCCGAGTGTGATCGCCGTACACTGCGCTCTCGTCCCGTTATGTCGACCGATGACTGGTAGCCGTACCTCTCTCCTCCGGCTCTGTGCCTCTCGCTGTGCCCTTGCGGGTGTTCTGCTGTTTGCGCTGGGGGTTCTGGCTCCCAACGCCAGCGCCCAGTTCCAGACCCGCTGGGTCTCGGCCGGTGCGCTCCACAACTGGTACTCCTCGGCGGGCGCGGAGTGCGAGGTCTGTCTCGTCAACGTTCAGCAGTACGGATGGCGCTGGCCGGGCCTGAACCCGTACGCCGACATGCAGGCATCGAAGGGGCTGTGGATCGGAGCCCAGAACGTGGCCGACCCAGACGGGGGCGATCCCTACCCGGTTCGTGTCGTCCATGTCGGGCCTCGTGTTCGGGGCGTGGGCGAGGTCTTCCCTCAGCTGTTCGAACTGGTGACGCGAACCGCCCTCCCGGCAGTCACCGTGGACGGCAGCGAGACGGTCGCGCCGGCTCCGATGCATCCCGACCGGGTCGACGCCTCCATTCCGTCAGACGTCGTGCTCGTCACCCGCGTCAACACCTTGCTCGGCCTCACGATGGAGCGCCGCGTCTACCAGTTCAGCCAGCCGTACCACGACGACTACCACATCATCGAGTACGTCCTCACCAACACCGGCAACACGGACGCCGACGCCGATGTCGAGCTGCCGAACCAGACCCTGGAGGGCGTCACGCTGTTCACGATGGACCAGCTGGCGGTCACGCGAGAGAGCCGGTACGTGGTGGCGAACTCGACCGGGTGGGGGAAGAACACGATGAACGACGCCCGTGGCGACGGCCTCGGCGCGAGCCAGCCGCAGCCCGACCCGGCCGACGAGCAGTTCCGCGCCCAGTTCGCCTGGCACGGCTACAGCCCTCAGTCGTCCCTTCCGTACGACAACCTCGGCGCCTCGGCTCAGTCTCCTGTCATCAACATCGCGCCGTCAGACACGCTCGGCCGACTGACGGCGAGCCAGTTCGCGGGCGTTGTCACGCTTCACGCTGACGCCTCGACGTCTGACGCGACCGACGACCCGGGGCAGCCCTCGACGACGACGTGGTTCAACTCGGACAGCCCGCTTTTGAGCAACAATGACGCGTCGAACCAGGCCAACATGGCGGCGGAGTACGCGCTGATGACGAGCGGTCACAAGGCCCGCCACGCGACCACTGTCGAGCCGACCGGGATGCCGGGCTTCCTCGCCCCGTCCCGCGATCCCTCCATGGGGACGGCCGGAGGGTTCTCGTTCGGTAACGGTTACGGTCCCTACACGCTGGCGCCGGGCGAGAGCGTGCGGATCGTCGTGGCCGAGGCGGCGGGCGGGCTGAGCCGGGAGGCCAACGGCGCCATCGGGGCCGCCTTCAAGGCCTCGGGCAACGACGCCGACGCCGGGCTGACTTACGCGGGCGAGACGATGACCAAGAACGAGTGGATCTTCACCAGTCGCGACTCGCTCTTCCAGACGTTCCGCCGCGCCATCGCGAACTACGACTCGGACTTTTCCATTCCGTCGGCCCCAGCGCCTCCGTCCGCGTTCGCCGTCGTCGGAGAGGCGGGGCAGGTGCAACTCACGTGGGCACCTCCGGCGTCGACCGCGGCGCTCGCGGGATTCGAGATCTACCGGGCCCAGGGGCGCTACGACTCGACCTACACGCTCATCCACAGCGCGGGCCCTGGCGAGACATCGTTCACCGATGAAGACGTAGAGGCCGACGCCAACTACTACTACCACGTGGTCTCGGTCGGGCGTGAAGCAGACAACGACGGGGCCGGGCTGACGCCTTCCGGCGCGCTGCGGAGCAGCCTCTATGCGACTCAGACCTACGACCCGGTGCGCGTGCTCCCCGTCGCCACCGAGGCGGGGCCGGACGCGGCGGCGCTTCGCGTGTCGCAGCCTTCGCCGCACCCGGTCCGGGACCAGGCTCGCGTCTCCCTGGAGCTCGGGAGCCCGTCAGTGGTGACGGCCACGGTGTACAGCGTGACGGGGCGCGAGGTCGCTCGGGTCCTTTCCGCCCGCCCGCTCGCGGCCGGGCCCCACGAGGTCGCGTGGGACGCGTCCGGCGTCGCGCCGGGCGTCTACGTGCTCCAGGTCCGAACGGCCACGGAGAGCCAGTCGGTCCGACTGGTCGTGGCTCGCTGACCCCCCGGCTGAGCGCTGGCGGTGCGTGCCGCCAGCGCTACAGCCGCACGCGGACCTGCACGCCGAGGTCGCTCACGCGCTGCCCCTCGACCTCGTTCGCGCCGGACCCGACGGTGGTCACGTGGCGCAGCCACGTCGTCGCCAGCTTGAGCTGCGCCGTCACGCCGTCCATCGGCACGGCCGTGAGCAGGACGTAGGCGCGGACGCCGCGGCCCGAGAGCGCTGGGATCGCGAAGACGCCCGTCAGGTCGTTCTCGAAGGCGTAGAGGCGGGAGTCGTAGCCGTCCGTGTCGAAGAGCGTAAGCCGCGCGTCGGTGCGGAGCCAGCGGAGCGCCTGCCAGCGGACGTCCTGGTAGAGCAGTGAGCCGGTCTGCGTCGCCACCGTCGTGTCCGCATCGACGAAGCGTGAGCCCTCGATGCGGGCGCGGAAGCGGAGCGTGCGGCTGGCGTCCCACTCGCCCTGGAGCCGGAGCGTCTGGCGCGTCTCGTCCGCCAGCCCGCCGACGACGGCGCCGAGGTCCGGGTCTGCCACGTCGATGCCGGTCTCGCGCGTCTCGGTCCGGGCCTGGGCGTAAAACCGGGCGTAGCGGCGCGGCCGGTGCTCGACGTGGAGCAGCGCCTCGCGGCCCCGGCTCGGGCGTGGCACGTTGAAGCGGAGGTACGGGAAGCGGTACTGGTCGAGGTAGGCATTGACCGTCCACGTGGGCGACGGGCGGACGCGGAGACCGGCGTAGATGCCGCGCTCGTTCTGCCCGATCCCATTCCGCTCGCCGAACGGGTAGCCGTGGAGACTCGTGAAGTCCGGGTCGTAGCTCCGCCCGACGACGAGGACGTCCGCGCCGCCACCGAGGTCGAGTCCGACGCCGCCCACCGCCCCGATCCCGCCGCCGGCTCCGCGCGCGACCTCGCCGAACGCCAGCCCGAACCGGGTCTTGGCGTCCGCATAGGCGCTGACGATTGTCGCCGCGTCGCCGGTGAACTCGTAGAACTCGTCCGGGCGGTCGCCGGCCGCAAGCGGCGTCGAGAACGCCGAGTGCGTCGCGACGACGCCGGCCCGGCCTTCGATGCGGCCGGTCGCCAGCCGGTACTCCGCGCCGCCTCCGACGAGCGTCTCGCCGAGCGCGTCCTTCTTCGCCAGCTCCGTGTCGGTCCGGTGGAGCCCGTCCGCGCCGAGGCTGGTGACGACGGCGTCGACCGCGCCGGGCGGAAGCTCGCCCTCCACATCGGTCGTGTCGGGCGTGAAGACGCTGGCGTCGAGCGCGCGTCGGCTGGCGAAGGCCGAGACGTAGACGCGCGGCGTGACCGCCAGCGACAGCGCCGCGCCCCGGAAGAAGTTGTTCTCATCCACGGAGCCATACGGCCGGATCCCCCGCCCGCTCCGGAGGGGCCCGCCGACGGCGTCCGGCCCCTTCCCGAAGCCCGAGGCCCGCCACAGCGCGATGCCCTGTCCGAACTCGGCCGAGAAGTCTCCCAGGACGAGCGCGTCGATGCGGCCGGCGCCGAGGAGCGCGACGTGGGCGCTCTGGTAGTCGTAGCCGTAGGTGTGGGTCGCGGCGTCGACGCGGAAGGCCTCGCCGGGGTCCTTTTCGAGCGTGAGGTTGAGCGAGACCTGGCGGCCGTAGGTCGCCTGGAGGCGCGTGTAGATGCGCTCGGGCGAGCCGGGGTAGGTCCGCGTCGAGTCCGGCCCGAGGTAGCCCGCGCCGAGGTCGAGGCGGCGCTGGACGCGCTGGATGCCGCTGTAGCGGAGGCCGCCGACCACCTGGGACAGCGCCGGTGGGCGGGGGAAGCGAGGCGCGCGACTGGTGACGGCCTCCAGCGTGGGGCCGATGGTCAGATAGGGGCGCGCGTCGAGGTAGACGTCGGCTGTCACGCCGTCGACCTGGCGGAGGCCGGGGAGCGACGTGAACGGCCCGCGTTGGGCCCGATGGCGGACGATGGCGGAGGCCACGACGGGCCCGAGCGCCGGAATCTGCGCCAGCGCCTCCGCCGTGGCTGTGTTGACGTCGATCGGGTCCTCACGGAGCGACGCCAGCAACTCGACGAGCTCGGTCGGGTCGCCGCCCAGCTCCGCATCTTCGGCGAGGGCTTCGAGGGCGGCCTCGGCGTCTGGCTCGGTCGCCGTCGTGTCGGCCGGCGTCTGCGCGCCCGCCGCGCTGGCGACGAGCGCCGCCAGCAGGGCGAGGGACGAGGGGCGGCATCTCATGGTTAGAGTGAGACCTCCAGGCCGACGGCCGGCGTCACGCCGAGCGTCTCATGGACCTCGACGGCGAGGTCGGCCCGGAGCGATCCGACGGCGATGCCCGCGCCCCCGGTGAAGCGGACGGGCTCCGACGAGACGCCGACCCGGAGGGCCAGCATCGGCACCGGCAGGACCTCGACGCCCGCCCGCAGCTCCAGCCCGAAGTCCTCGTCGTGGTCTGCGTCGACCACGATCATGGCGCGGTCCGACGGCGCGTAGGCGAGGCCGACCGTCAGGCCGGGGACGGCCGCAGGGGAGACGCGGAGGTCCGCCTCGTCCGAGCGCCCGAGGCCGGTCAGGTTGCGGCCGGCCAGCCCGACGCGAAACCCGGGACTTACCTGCCCCTGCACGCCCACGTCCACCACTACCGTCGTTTCGCTCCCGTAGCCCTCCGTCGCGGCCGACTCGACGCCGACGGCCAGCCCGACATCGAGTCGGCGCGTGACGCTGAGCGGGAGCGCGCGGGCGAATCCGGCGCGGACGCGCGTCTCGCGGCGCTCCGAGAACCCGTAGGTGCGAGCCTCCAGCCCGAGCACGCCGAGGCGGGTCGGCGCGGCGGCGGCCAGCGACGCCAGGGTCAACTCGCTCAGGCCGAAGGCGCGGCTGGCCTGGAACGCGGCGCGCGGGTGGGCGACCTCGGCGCGCGCC
>CAYPVZ010000153.1:0-7102 GCA_964414235.1 uncultured Rhodothermales bacterium
CTGGACGACCTGCCCCGGGGGCTCGGTGGTGTCGAAGACGATGGCCTCCCAGTCGAACGGGGTGGGCGAGTCGGCGGCCGGAGCGTCGAGTTCGGGTGTCGCTGGAGACGCCTGCCGAGGCGAGGACGGCTCGTCTGCCGGAGGTCGCGCCGGATCGGTCTGGCACGCGGCGAGGACCGCCAGCAGGGCGAGGACGACGGGGGGCGGGCGGTGCATGCTGAAGTCTACTCCGCCGCCGCGCTCGCGTCCCAGCGGCCGGCGTAAGAGGGAGCCGGTCGGTAGCGGTCGATCCAGCGGCGGTCTACGGCGTGCTTGAGGCGAAGCACCGCTTTTGCGCGGAGCGCCACGGGGCCCGCTAGCCACCACGCCATCGGTTCTCCGGTCGAGACGAGGAGCGGGGCGATGGGGTAGGGGCGGAACGGACGGAGGTGCGTCCGGGCCGGGGCGTCGCCGCGGGCGAGGGCCGCCAGCGCGTGGCCGACGTTCTCGCGGAGCACTGGCCCCTGCTTAACCGCGTGCACTCCGATCCGCGCCAGTGCTTCGCGGCCCTCGACCGCCGCGCTGTCGCCGGCGACGAACACGCGGCCGTCGTCGACCGACCGGAGCCCGCCGTCGACGCGGGCGAAGCCGGATGCGGTGACCGCCAGCCCGGCGTCGCGGAAGAGCGCCGGACCGACCGAGCCCGTCGCCCAGAGCACGGCGTCGGCTGCGAGCCGGTCGCCGGAGTTGAGGCGGACGCCGGCCTCGTCGGCGTCCTCGACGCGCGTGCCGAGGCGGACCGTCGCGCCGCGCTGGCGGAGCGTATCGGCGGCCCAGCGACCGAAGCGCGCGGGGAGCCCCGAGCAGAGCCGCTCGCCAGGCTCCAGCAGGACGACCGCCAGCCGTCCGAGGTCGGGCCGCGCCGTCACGTTCAAGGCGACCTCCACGCCCGCCGCGCCGCCGCCGACAATCGCCAGCGTCCGCGCCTCATCGGTCGGCTCCTCCAGAAAGGCCGCCAGCGCCTCGATCCGCCACAGCGGCTTCGTCCGCACGGCGCCCTCGGCGTCGCCCGGGTTCATGGCGCCGATGTCGAACGCGACCACGTCGTAGGGCTCGCGCCGGCCGTCGTCGAGCACCACCTCTCGCGCGGCGCGGTCCAGCGCGACGGCTCGGCCCTGGACGAAGCGAACGCCCTCGCGCTCGCAGATCGGCACGAGCGGGACCGTCACGTCCGCCCGCGTGTAGACGCCGCCGAGCCACTCCGGCGTCATCCCCGAGTACCACAGCTCCGGTCGGTCCGAGACGAGCGAGACCGCCGCGCCCGTCTCCGCCGCCATCTGGCGGGCGTGGGCGAGGGTGGGCAGGCTCGCGTGCCCGCCGCCGACGAGCAGGAGCCGGAGGCCGTCGGGCCAGCCCGGGGTCACAGGCTCGCCTGGAACATCGCGTACTCCTTGTCGCGCACGCAGCCGAGCTTCTCGAGGGAGTTCACGAGCGGCTTGTTCACGTCGAGGACCCACGAGAGCTCAGCCGCCTCGTAGCCATCGCGGAGGCCGTTCTGGATGGTCTGGTCGATGAGGAGCACGTCGAAGCCGAGGTGGCGGTGCTCCGGGAGCACGCCCATCAGCGCCATCCGGATTTCGTAGATCCCGCCGGCCTTGATGGTCGCCAGCAGCTTGGCCAGCCCGGTCGGCAGGAGCCGGCCGTTGGGCAGCTTCTTCAGCGCCCGGTTCAGGTTGGGCAGCGACGCCGAGAACGCGACGGGCTCGCCGTCGAGTTCGACGAACAGGAACAGGTCCTTCTCGATGACCGGCTTGAGGTCTTTCGCGAGGTGGAGCGCCTCGGCCTCGGTGTACGGCACGTGGCCCCAGTTCTCCGCCCAGGCCTCGTTGTAGATCCGCATGGCCGCCGCGACGTCCTCGTCGAACCGCTTCATGTCGAGCGAGCGGACGCGGACGTTCGGGACGCGGCGGCGGACGATCTCGGCTCCGCGCGCCATCCGCTCCTTGTTGATGTAGGCCTCGTGGACGTAGAAGGCCCACATCGTCATGGCCCGCTCGAAGCCCCAGCGCTGGAGGTAGTCCTGGTAAAACGGGTAGTTGTACGGCAGCAGGATCGACGGCGGCCGGTCGAACCCGTCCACGAGGAGCCCGGCCACGTCGTTCAGGGTCGGATTCGCGGGCCCGCGAACGCCCGTCAGGCCGCGCTCGCGCAGCCAGCTGGCGGCGGCGTCGAGCAGCGCCTCGGCGACCGCGTAGTCCTCGACCGTCTCGAAGAAGCCGAAGAAGCCGTTGCCGTCGTCGTACTTCTTGAGGTGCTGCCCGTTCTCGATGGCCGCGATGCGCCCGACGACCTCGCCGCCGCGCTCGGCGAGGAACAGCTCGATGGTACCGTGCTCGAAGAACGGGTTCTTCTTCGGGTTGAGCACGGTCGCCTGGTCCATCCGCAGCGGCGGGATGAACGTCCGGACGCCCTCGTAGTGGTGGTATGGCAGGTCGAGGAACGCCTTCCGGTCGGCGCTGGAGCGGACGGGACGGACGGTGACGTCGGGCATGGGGCGGCGGAGGAGATGCCCGAAGCTAGGGCGTGTTTGGTCTGGAACGAGCCGGGCTGCCGCTCACGGCCGCGTCGGTGGGTGAAGTCCACGGATGAGGACGCGTCCGATGGTGCGCCCGTCTTTCTCGGTTCCACGCCGGAATGGGATCGGTGCCGTGTACTGGCCGGTCGTCGATCCTGTCACATCGGCGGCCGACTCCGGGCGTTACGGCTTGTCCAGACCCGCGAGACGGGAGGTGACGGCCGCCCGCCCGCGCCCGGTCACGCCGAGCTTGGCGGCAACGGCTTCGAGCTGGTGGCGCACGGTGTGCGTCGAGACGCCGAGCACGCGGGCTGCCTCGGCGTTGGTCCGGCCCGAGGCGACCAGTCGCGCGACGGCTGTCTCGCGGGGCGTCAGGCCGTAGCGGTCGGCCAGTTCGGCGTCTGTCGGCGCCGCGGGGAGGACGGCGACCGTGACGGCAACGGCGTCACGCCCGCTGAGGCCGACCGGGCCGATCCCGACCGCGCGGAGGCGGTAGGCGGCGCGGCGCGTTCGCACGCGGGCCTCGGGAAGCGCGTCGAGCGTGGACGGCCATGCGTGGCCGAAGGCGAGCGACTGACCGGCCCCAGCCACGGCCGCCAGTGCGTCGAGGAGGGCGGCGCGCTCGGGCTCGCTCTCGACGAGCCGCGCGAACGCAGGCGTCCGGTGCACCTCGGCTCCGTCAGCGGCGAAGAAGGCGGCGGCCGTGTCGGTGGCGTCCAGCGCGGTCCGCGCCGCGCCGAGCCGGTCGAGCGCATCCAAGCCGGCCGCCAACGACGGCTGGAGTAATGCCAGCACGGGCGCCATCTCCTCTGAGGTCGGGCGGTAGCCGAAAAAGATCACGCTGACGTCGGCGTGGTGGGCACGGACGTAGAGCGAGACGGCGTCGGCCGCGCCGATGTTAACGAAGACCTCGTTGTACCACTCCGTCGTGAACACGTCCCCGATGGCGCGGTCGGCGTCGTGGAGGCTCCAGGCCGGCGGGCGGGTGCGGGCCGTCCAGGCGACCAACTCGTCCAGCCCGGGGATCCCCGAGGGGCCCTCGCGGCGGCTGACCGGGCCCAGCGCGGCGCTGAAGAACGCCTCCGTCTGGTCGCTCATCCCTACCCCGACGGCCGCCTGTGGCTCGGTGCCGAGCGCGAACCCGCCGCCGCTGGCGCCGACCGAGTCCGCCACGGCGCGCAACGATGCCAGACGCCACTGGTCGACGGTGTCGTAGCGGAACGGGTCGAGTAGCACGCGGCTCGCGTGCGTGAGCCGGCCGAGTACGTCGGCCGAGAGGGCAAGCGCCATCGGAAACGCTGCGTAACCGCCCGCAAAATAGGCCGCGCGGCCCATGCGAGGGTTCGGCCTCGGGACGAATCTGGTGGGCCGGATCCTACCACTCTCGACATGCGCCGTCTCGTTCCCCTCCTGCTCGTCGCCGCCGCCTCGGTGGGCGCTCAGACGCCCATCGGCATCGAGACGAGGGTCAACACGTCCCCGATCTACCTCGCCTACAACGGTGACGTGGCGACGACGCCCGACGGCCGCTCGGTGGCCGTCTGGATGTCGGACCAGCAAGATGGCGACGGCTACGGCGTGTACGGGCGGGTCTACGGGTCGGACGGGACACCCGTCGGGGCCGCGTTCCAGGTCAACTCGGAGACGGCGGGGGACCAGTCCTTCCCGACCGTCGGCATGGCCGACGATGGGCGATTCGTCGTGGTGTGGTCCTCCGCCCCTATTTCCAGTCTGGGGAGCAAGGTGATGGTGCGGCGCTTCCGGGCCGATGGGACGCCGGTCGACCCCGAGGTCGAGGTAGGCACGGCGGGAACGACCCGGCGCAACCCCGACGTCGCGGTCGGGCCCGACGGCCAGTTTCTCGTCGCATACGAGGAGGAGCAGGGCGACACCGACCCCGTCCTGAGTGTCTCCTACAGTGCCTCCGGCGAGGCGCTCTCGGCGCCGACGCGCGTGTTCGGGCTCGACTCCCGCTCGATGTTCGAGCCGTCGGTCGCGGCGCGGCGGGACGGCCGCTACGTCGTCGCCGTGCGGTCGGAGACATTCTCGGCAGTTACCAATGTTCGCCTGCGGCTCGTCTCGGCGACGGGAACCCCCGAGGGGAGCGCCGTACGGTTCGACTCAGCCAGCAACGAGGGCTACACGAACTACGCGAAGCCGACGGTGGTCGTGGATGGGGGGGGTCGCACCGTGGTCGTCTACAGCCGGGGTGTCTCCCAGATCCAGCTTCGGGCCTTCACGTCGACGCTCGCCCCGGTCGGCACGCCGCTCATCGTCGCGCCGGTCGGCGGTCATCAGTACACGGACCTGCACGTGGCGGAGAACGCCGGCGGGGGGCTGGCCATCGCGTGGGAGGAGTACGACGCGTCGGACCCGGCCGCAAAAGACATCTGGCTCCGCGCCTACGCGCCTGATTTCAGCGCGCTCGGGCCGGCCGTCCGCGCCAACACGTTCACTCTGGGCAATCAGTCCTCCCCGCGCGTCGCACTCGACGGAAGCGGACGCGCCTGGGTCACGTGGGAGAGTGCCAACCAGGACGGATTCCAGGGCGGCATCTACAGCCAGCGGTACGCCGACCTCGCGGTCGCGGCAGAGGACGTTCCGGCCCTGGGCGCGGACGTCACGGTGACGCCGAACCCGGTCGGGCCCTCGGGCGCGAGCGTTCACTTCGTCCTCGATACGCCCGCCGAGGTCCGGCTCGTGCTCGCGGACGTACTCGGACGTGAGGTGCGGGTGCTCACCGAGGGCGCGCGCCTCGCCGGGGCGCACACCGTCCGCCTGGAGACACGCGGGCTGCCGGCGGGCGTCTATGTGGTGCGCATCGCGGCCGGTCTGCGCATCCGCGCCCAGAGGCTCACGGTCGTCCGCTAGACGACCGCCTCGGCCCGCTGGCGGCGCGCGCCGCCCGTCGGTCTACGCGTGTCCGTTGGCACTCGGGACCATCGCGGGGCCCGGCTTGCCGCCCGGCGCGATGATGCCGTGCTTGAGCCCGACCGCCTCGAACGCGTCGAGGACCTGCTGGAGCTCCTCGTCGGTGTGCGTCGCCATGTAGCTCGTCCGCATGAGCGACTGGCCCGTCGGGACGGCCGGCGGGACGACGGCATTGGCAAACACGCCGGCCTCCAGGAGGTCCTTCCAGAAGGCGAAGCAACGGTACATCTCGCCGATGACGACCGGGATGATCGGCGTCTGCGAGGCCCACACGTTGAAGCCGAGGGCGCGGAAGCCGTTGCGCATGAAGTCCGAGATCTCGGCGAGCCGGTCGAGCCGCTCGGGCTCGGTCTCCAGGATGTCGAGGCAGGCGAGGACCGTCGCGACGGCCGACGGCGGCATCGAGGCCGAGAAGATGTGCGTGCTCGCGGTGTGGCGGACGTACTCGATCACGGCCTCGTCGCCCACGGCGAAGCCGCCGAGCGACGAGAAGCTCTTCGAGAACGTGCCCGTCGTGAGGTCGACGCGGTCCTCCAGCCCGAAGACGCTCGCCGAGCCGCGGCCGCCGTCGCCGATCACGCCGACGGCGTGGGCATCGTCGAGGTAGAGCGCGGCGCCGAACTCCTCGGCCAGCTCGACGAGCTCGGGCACCTTCGCCAGCGTGCCGGACATCGAGAAGACGCCGTCGGTGACGATGAGCTTGCCCGCGTTCGGGCGGTCGTTGGAGACGCGCTCCAGGAAGGTCCTCAGGTGGTCGAGGTCGTTGTGCCGGTAGCGGATGGTCTCGGCGACCGCGACCTGCTGGCCGGCCACGATGCAGGCGTGGTTGTCCTTGTCCGAGAAGATGACGTCGCCGCGCTGGGCCACCGACTGGATGAGGCCCTGGTTGGTCATGTACCCCGTCGAGAACAGGATGCAGGCCTCCTTGCGCATGAACGTCGCCAGCCGCTCTTCGAGCTCCAGATGGAGGTCGAGCGTGCCGTTGAGGAAGCGGCTCCCCGTGCACCCCGTGCCGTACGTGTCGACGGCCTTCTTGGCGGCCTCGACCACGCGCGGGTCGTTCGTCAGGCCGAGGTAGTTGTTCGACCCGGCCATGATGATCTCCCGGCCGTCCATGAGCGCGCGGCTCCCGTCGTTCCGCTCGATGGCGCGGAAGAAGGGGTAGAGGCCGGCGTCGTGGACCTTTTGGTAGTCACCCTCGGGGTCGAAAAACCTGGCGGCCTTGTCGAAGATCGAGGCCTTGGGCCGGGCGGCCGGGTCGGGCACGGGGCCCGTCGGCTGCTGGCCGAGAAAGTCGGGGAGGGTCATGAGCGGACCGGGGGCGGCGAACCGCCCAAGATACCCGGGCGGGGGCACGCCGCCCGCAAATCCGAGTGAAGCGGCGGGCTCACGCGGCCCGCCGTGCCACGGCCGTGGCGGGCCGGAGCACGTGCTCGACGACGTCGGCGGACTGTTCGCGGCCGCGGAGGCCGTCCGCCAGCGGCGCGGGGCGCTGGCGGTAGGCGTCGGCGCGGGCGAGGAAGGCGCGGAGGCGGGCGGCGGAGAGCGTCGGCGCGAAGACGGCCTCGCCGCGGCCCAACTCGGCGAGTGCGAGCGCGTGGACGGCCTGCTCGAAGA
>CAYPVZ010000154.1:0-7091 GCA_964414235.1 uncultured Rhodothermales bacterium
GCCCATTAAAGCGGTACGCGAGCTGGGTTCAGAACGTCGTGAGACAGTTCGGTCTCTATCTGCTGCGGGCGTTGGAGAATTGAGTGGATCTGCCATTAGTACGAGAGGACCGTGGCGGACTGACCTCTAGTGTGCCAGTTGTGTCGCCAGATGCATTGCTGGGTAGCTACGTCGGGAAGGGATAAGCGCTGAAAGCATCTAAGCACGAAGCCCACCACAAGATGAGTTCTCCCTTGTAGGTCGTTCGAGATGAGGACGTTGATAGGCTCTAGGTGTACGCATGGCAACATGTTCAGCCGAGGAGTACTAATTACCTACTTGAGCTTGATGTGCTTGGCCTCGTACGCGTGTACGTACAGGCTGGCGATGTTCAAGTCGCTCGATTCGCTCAGCACTGCTGCAGTTTTGCTACGGCTATCCTCACGTCACCGATTTCTTGGTGACTGTAGCGCGGGGGACCCACCTCTTTCCATTCCGAACAGAGCCGTTAAGCCCCGCAGCGCCGATGGTACTGCCATTAGGTGGGAGAGTAGGTCGTCGCCAAGTCCCTGTGAGCCCCGTCACTCTTGTGAGTGACGGGGCTCTTTTTTATTATCATTTCAGGTGCCTCAGTGCATCCGAGATGATCGCGGCGTAGAGAGCGTCGACGGGCTGTTGCCCGTCGAGCAAGAGGAGACGAGCGGGGTGGTCTGTCGCCAGGTTGAGATAGGCTTCTCGAACACGTGTGTAGAACGCGTCGCCACCGCGCTCCATCCGGTCGGCAGTGCGGTCGTTACGGCGTTCTGCTGCTTGCTCTGGGTCTAGGTCGATGAGGTAGGTTCGATCTGGTTGCCTCCCGGCGGTGACGAAGGCATGGAAGCTCGAGAGCCAGCCGGCATCGGCGAGGCAGCGACCGGCCCCCTGGTATGCGGTCGAGGAATCGTAGAACCGATCGGCGATGACGACGGCGCCCCGGTTGAGGGCGGGTTCGACGACGTCGTCCACGAGTTGGGCCCGGGCAGCGGAGAACAGGAGCAGCTCAGCGCGGGGAGTGATGTGCGCGTTGGGATCGAGGAGGAGAGCTCGGATCCGCTCGCCAAGGTCGGTACCTCCCGGTTCGCGCACCTCTATGACCTCGCAACCGCGCAGCCGCAGGGCCTCCGCCAGTCGGCGCGCCTGGGTGCTCTTTCCTGAGCCATCGATGCCTTCGAACGAGAAAAATGTGCCTGAGGCCATATGGGGGGCGGGCGGAAACATCGTGGGGAGCCGTCGTAAGAGGGCGACAAGACAACGTGCGGGCTTCCCCACGCCATTGCATCCCCCCAACGGGCCGGGTATACTAGCCCCAACAGGAGGTCCGCCTCTCGTTCGTCCCCCCCGACGCTGAGCCTCTGGCTCACCCGCGTATGTTCGACTTCGAGTTCGACGACCCGCTCGACGACGAGCGCTCGGATGACCTGATCGAGGCCTATGAGGCCCAGCTCCGAGACGGCGGGTCAGGCTTTTTCGATGCGGACGACCTGGACTATATCGCGACGACCTACTTCGAGACCGGCCGCATGACGGAGGCGCTTGATGTGGTCGACCGCCAGATCGAAAGGTCGCCCGGTTCCTCAGACCCGTGGATGCGGCGGGGCATCCTGCTGAATCACCTCGACCGGCACGAAGAGGCGCTGGAGGCCTACGACGAAGCGCTCGGGCTTAACCCGGTCGACACCGAGACGCTGATCAACCGCGGCATCACGCTCGACACGCTCGGCCGCGCCGACGATGCGCTGGGAGACTTCGAGCGCGCTCTGGAGATCGATCCGCTTGCGGCCGACGCGCTGTTCAACCTGGCGATCTCGCTGGAGAAGCTGGAGCGCTATGAGGCCGCGACGGCTGCGCTAGAGGAGTGCGCAGAGATCGACCCGGAACACCCGGAGGTGTGGTACGAGCTCGGCTACTGCTACGACCAGCTCGACCGGCTCGACGAGAGCGTCGTCGCCTATGACCGCCAGATCGACGTCGACCCCTACGCACAGAATGCGTGGTACAACCGCGGGATCGTGTTGAACCGGCTCGGCCGCTACGAAGAGGCTGTCTCGTCCTACGACTTCGCCGTCGCCATCGACGACGGGTTCACGTCCGCCTGGTACAACCGCGGCAACGCGCTCGCCAACGTCGGCGACGCGAAGGGGGCAGCCGAGAGCTACCACAAGGTGCTGGAGCACGAAGACGGCGACGCGGCTACGTTTTATAACCTCGGCCTCGCCTACGACGACCTCGGCGACTATGGCGTGGCCGTCGATTACTTCCGCCGCTCTGTCGCCGACGACGCCGAGTATGCAGACGCGTGGTACGGCATGGGCTGCGCGCTCGATGCGCAGGGCCTCTATGCCGAGGCACTCGTCGCCTTCGCCCGCGCCATCGCGCTGACGCCGGAGGAGAGTGAGTACTGGCACGCCCGCGCCGACACCGAGTACAACGCCGGTCAGCTCACGGAGGCGCTTCGGTCCTACGCCAACGTGGTTCGGATCGACCCGGACAACAAGGACGCGTGGCTCGACTTGGCGGAGACGCGGATGGAGGCCGGCCTTCGGGCGGAGGCGCTCGACGCGTTCTCACAGGTGATCCGACTGGACCCGAACTCCTCTGAAGCGCATCTCCGCCAGGCGTGGGCGCTCGCGTCGGTCGGCCAGCGAGAGAATGCGGTCCGTTCATTCCGGCGCGCCGCGGAACTGGATCCGTCCCGGGCCGAAGAGATTCGCCGGGCGTATCCGGATCTGCCGTTCGGCGACACGCGGCCCGGCGGACTGGGCCGCGGTACAGCTGGCGACGAGCGGGCTTGACGGAGAACGACCGGGGCGGGCGAGACGGGAAGGAGAGCGGCGGGTACTCGTCGATCTCCGCCACGACCGGGTTTGTCGTTTTGTTCGGCGACCCGGTAGAACACTCGCTGTCGCCAGCGATGCACAACGCGGCGTTCCACGCGCTCGGCCTCGACATCGTCTACCTCGCCTGCCGGGTCGAGCCCGACCGACTGGCGGAGGGAATGCGCGGGCTGTGGGCGCTCGGCGGGCGGGGCGCCAACGTCACCGTCCCGCACAAGCGGGCCGCGCTTGCATTCGCCGATGAGGCGACGCCGGTAGCGCGCGCCCTCGGCGCGGCGAACACGCTCGTGCGGACCGCCAGCGGCGGGCGGGCGGACAACACGGACGTGGCCGGTTTCCTCGCGCCGCTCGACCCCCATCGCCCGCAACTGGCGGATGCGTCGGTCGTCGTGATCGGTGCAGGGGGCGCGGCGCGGGCGGTCGTCTATGCGGCGCTCACGGGGCTGAACGCCGCGCGGGTCGTGCTCGTGGCGCGGCGGGCCGAGCAGGCCGAGGCGCTAGCGGACGATCTCAGCGAGGTCGGCCGCGTAGACGCGGTTCGGTTCGGGGATGCCGGGCCGGCGATCCATGACGCCGCCCTCGTCGTCAACGCGACGCCGGTGGGTATGGGCGACGGCCGGACGCCGTGGGCGAACGCTGACGATTTCCACGCCGGCCAGATCGTCTATGACTTGGTCTACCGCCCGCGTCCGACGCCGCTCCTGGAAGCTGCGGCCTCCCGGGGCGCAACGGCCATCGACGGCCTCCCGATGCTTCTAGGCCAGGCCGCCGACGCCTTCCGCCAGTGGACTGGGCGTGGCTTTCCGCTCGGCATCGCCGAGCAGGCTGCTCTGAGTGCCCTTGCCCCGACCGCATGACCGACGCCATCCTCCGCCCGGCCCTCGACACCGATGCCCGTCTGGTCGCGGGCTTCACGACGCGCGCGTTCTCGCCAGCGACGGAGGGGCTGGACGTGGCACGCGCGCGGCTGGCGGATGTGCTCGGCATGCCTGTGGCGTCGGTCGGGCAGGTCCACGGAAACGATGTCGCAGTCGTCCGCCGCCCCGGTCACGTGCCGGCTCACGATGGTCTCGTGACCGGCGTGCCCGGCCTCGTTTTGAGCGTCCTCGCTGCGGACTGCGCGCTCGTGCTGCTGGCGGACGCCGAGGCTGGCGTCGTAGGGGCGTGCCACAGCGGCTGGCGCGGAACCGTCGCCGGCATCGTCGGCAAGACGGTCGAGGCGATGGTCGGGCTGGGGGCCGAGCCGGCGCGGGCGAGGGCCTACCTCGCGCCGTGCATCTCGGCCGAGGCGTTCGAGGTGGGAGAGGAGGTCGCGGCGCAGTTTCCCGAGACGTCCGTTGTTCGGCGCTCCGAGTGGCCGCGTCCCCACGTCGACCTCCGGGGTGACCTCCGCCGCCAGCTCGTCGAGGCTGGCATCGAGGAGGTCGAGGTGAGCGAGAGCTGCACCGTCGCCGACCGCGCGACGTTCTACTCGTACCGGGCCGAGGGCGGCACGTCGGGGCGAATGCTGGGCTTCGTCGGGATGCACGCGGCGCGATAAGCGCATCCGTGTATCTTCGCGACCAGAATACTGGTTCGCTCCATGACCGACGGTTCCGCTACCGTGACCTCCGATGTCGAGGTCACCGACTCATCCCATCGCTGGACGCTTCGGCCCGTCGAGGACGAGCTCCTCGTCGACTCGATCGCCCACGACCTCAACGCGCTGCCCCACGCGCTCGCCCGCTCGCTCGTCCTGCGCGGCGTCCGCTCGTTCGAGGATGCGCACACGTTCTTCCGACCCACGCTGAGCCGGCTCCACGACCCGCATCGGATGCGGGACATGGACCGCGGCGTTGAGCGCGTCGCCGCGGCGATTCGGGCCGGTGAGACCGTCCTCGTCTACGGCGACTACGACGTCGACGGGACGACGTCGACGGCCATGATGCTCACGTTCCTCTGGAGCCAGGGCCTCGACGCCAGCTACTTCATCCCGAACCGGTTCGAGCACGGCTACGGCCTCAGCCCGGCCGGCATCGACGTAGCCGCGTCGCGCGGCGCTAGTCTCATCGTAGCCCTCGACTGCGGCATCACGGCGGTCGACGAGGCCGCCTATGCACAGTCGCTCGGCATCGACCTCGTCATCTGCGACCACCACACGCCGGGCGACCAACTGCCGGATGCGGTCGCCGTCCTCGACCCGAAGCGCGCCGATTGCGAGTACCCGTTCAAAGGCCTCAGTGGGTGCGGCGTCGGGTTCAAGCTGATCCAGGGCGTCCTTGCCGAACTGGGGCTGCCCGAGGAAGAGGCGTGGCCCTACCTCGACCTCGTCGCCGTGAGCACGGCCTGCGACATCGTTCCGATGGTGGGCGAGAACCGCGTGCTCATGCGGGCCGGCCTGAAGCAGCTCTGCGACGCGCCGCGTACGGGCATCGTCGCGCTGGCGGAGCGCGCGGGCGTGGATCTCAACGCGTGCACGTCGGCGAAGATGGTGTTCCAGATCGGTCCGCGCATCAACGCCGCCGGGCGGATCGACGACGCCGGTGTGGCCGCCGAACTGCTCGCCTCGACCGACCCCGACGAGGCTCGCCGTCTCGTCGACGCCATCGAGGCGCTCAACCTCCGCCGCCGCGATCTTGACCGCCAGACGCGCGACGAGGCCTTCGCCATCGCCGAGCGCCTGATGCAGGACGACCCGCTGGCGCTCGTCGTCTACAAGCCTGGCTGGCATCCCGGCGTCATCGGCATCACCGCCAGCCGCGTCGCCGAGCACTTCCACCGGCCGACGATCCTGCTTACGTCGGGCGGCGGCTCGGGACAGGCCAAGGGGTCAGCGCGCTCGGTCAAGGGGATCTCGATCTACGACGCGCTCAGCCAGTGCTCGGAACTGCTCGACCGGTTTGGCGGCCACGCCTTCGCTGCCGGGCTGGCGCTCCCCATCGAGCGCCTCGACGCACTCCGGGATCAGCTCCAGTCCGCCGTCGCGCTCGCGCTCACGGGCGATGACGACTTGGTGCCCGAGATCGAGATCGACGCACATCTGGGCCTCGACGAAGTCACGCCCCGGTTCTGGAGTGTGCTCAAGCAGTTCGGCCCGCACGGTCCGGACAACCTCCGCCCGACGTTCTGGGGCCGCGGGCTCCAGGTCGTCGGCCAGCCGTCGCGCGTCGGCGCGCAGCAGCAGCACCTGCGCATGCGCGTGGCCCAGGCGGACGGTGCCGTCTTCCCCGTGATCGGGTTCGGCCTCGGCGAGCGTTACGAGACAGCCGTCGCCAGCCTTCGGCGAGGGCAGCCGCTGGACCTGGCGTTCCAGGTGGACGAGAACACCTGGAACGGGCGGACGACGCTCCAACTCAAGGCGCAGGATGTCCGGCTGGCCTGAGCAGGGCTGGACATGAGGTGAACATGGATTAGGCAGGAGGTGGTCTGGCATCTGGCCAGTGCCGAGGAGGATCCTGGATGTGGGCGTGTGGCGCGTGTCCTCAGGCGCGACCGCTCGGGATCCCTTCTCTTCACTTCCCTTCTCCATGTCCACCTCCCTTCTCGGGGGCCCGTCGGCCCCGACCAGCCGCCGCGATTTCTTCAAGCAGGCCGGCTTCGGCCTCGGCGCGATCGCCGTCGCCAGCGGCCTCCAGGCCTGCGACTCGGACGACCCCACCGACGGCGACACGGTCGTCCTCGATTTCTCGTCTGACGTCGGCGTGCTCAACTATGCCTACGCGCTGGAGCAGCTCGAGGCCGGCTTCTACGCGACGGTCGTCGCCCACTCCGCCTTCTCCTCGACGTTCAGCGCGGACGAGCAGTCCATCCTCCGCGACCTGGCAGCGCACGAGGGCATCCACCGCGACTTCTTCGAGGCCGCCATCAAGGGGGCCGGCGCGACGCCGATCCCCGACCTGACGCCCGACTTCTCGTCGATCAACTTCGCCAGCAAGGCGAGCGTGCTCGGGACGGCCCAGGTGTTCGAGGACCTCGGTGTGAGCGCCTACAACGGCGCCGGCCGTTACATCTCGAACGACGCCTACCTCACGCTGGCGGGCAAGATCGTCTCGGTGGAGGCGCGGCACGCGTCGGTCATCGCGGGGCTGATTCAGACCAACAGCATCGCGGCCTCGGGTCAGGTCAACGCGCAGGGACTCGACAAGGCGCTCTCGCCGACCGACGTCCTCATGGCGGCCGGTGGCTTCATCCAGGATACCATCCGGGCCACCAACGTCTAGCGGTCCGCGCGCTGCGCCCGCCAGCCGCGCGGCTGGCGCC
>CAYPVZ010000155.1:0-7048 GCA_964414235.1 uncultured Rhodothermales bacterium
CCAGCGTGGCGGCGGCCACGGTCCACGGGTGATCTTGACCCCATTCGTTTGTGAAGACGTCTCGTGCGTGCGCCACCAGCGGCGCGGCCTCGTCCGCGCGTCCAGCGGCGAGGAGGGTTCGGGCGAGGCCGGTCTCGATCGAGGCGATGTAGATATGGTCGGCCGGGTAGAGCTGGCGGTAGATCGCGAGGGCCTCGCGGATGAGGCGCTCTCCGTCGTCGGGCTGCCCTTCGGCGGAGCGGATCTTGCCGAGGATGTAGAGGAAGCTGGCACGCGCCGACGGCCCGCCGAGGTCAGGAGGGCCGGCGTCCGGGTGCGTTTGGAGGATAGCGAGGCCCTCTGCTATGAGCGTGTCCGCCTCCGCAATCCGGCCGCGAGAGTACAGGAACTGACCGAAGTCGGACGTGCTCTCGACGAGTCCGTCGGGGTCGTCGGTTCGGCGGCGGGTGGTGAGGACGCGGCGGTAAAGGATCTCGGCCTCCCTGTCTCGTCCGAGTTGGTCGAGGAGGTAGGCGTAGTGATGCTCAGCCGCGAGGGTGGGGGCGGCGTTCGGACCGAATGCGGCGCGGGCCTCGGCGACGGCGGCCTGGTGGAGTGAGTCCGCGCGGTCGAAGGCGCCGAGCGCGCGGTAGACCCGGCCGAGCACGTCGAGCATCTGGGCCTTGACCTCGGGTTGGTCATTGAGGCGCCCCACGCGGTCGGCACCGACGTCGAGCGCCTCCCTGAGGGTGTAGTCGGCGCCGTGGCCGCCGCCCGGGTCGGTCTCTAGGAAGAGGTCGACGAGGAAGTTGGCCGTCGCCTGCGCCTTCGCGGTTTCGGCGCGGGCCCGCGTTCGCTCCTGCGCCAGCAGGGTGACGAACACGATGACGAGAGCCGCCAGTGCGCCGGCGCCCGCTACGCTGAGGCGATGGCGGCGGACGAACCGGCCGGCCACGTAGCGCCGCCCCCCTCGCCGAGCCTCGACCGGGAGGCCATCGAGGTGACGCCGGATGTCGTCGGCGAGGGCATCGGCTGAGGGGTAGCGGGCCTCGGGCTCTGGTCGGAGGCTGCGCGCGTCGATGGCGTCGAGGTCGCCCTCCAGGGCTCGGCGGAGCTTCTCCGGTGTCGTCGACCGCGCCATCGCGATGGCCTCCGCGGTGGCTTCCTCATCGCGCGCCGGCCGGCTGGCGGAGCGGCTGGGCGGCTCGGGATCCACGTACGGCGCCACCGTTGCACCGCGCCGTGACTTGAAGGGGCGGCGGTCGGCGAGGAGGCGGTGGAGGAGGACGCCGAGCGCCCACACGTCGGCGGCCGTACCGACGGCGCCGCCCTCGATCTGCTCCGGCGCGGCGTAGTCCGGCGTGTAGGGCCGAGCCTCACCGGTTAAGGTGGTCTGCTCTAGGTCCGGGGCGAGCAGCTTGGCTACGCCGAAGTCGAGTAGCATGACGCGTCCCTCGGGCGTCACGAGCACGTTCGATGGCTTCAGGTCGCGGTGGACGACGAGCCGGCGGTGAGCATAGGCCACGGCCTCGCAGACCTGGAGGAGGAGCGCCAAGCGGTCGCGGACGGGCAACTGGCGGACGTCGCAGTACGCGGTGATGGGCTCTCCGTCGACGAACTCCATCGCGAAGTAGGGCTCCCCGTCCTCGGTCGTCCCGCCGTCCAGGAGCCGGGCGATGGCGGGGTGCACCAGCCCGGCGAGCAGGTCGCGCTCGCGGAGGAACCGGGTGCGGACGGTCGCGGCCACGAGTGCTGGCAGGTCCGGCCGGATCCGCTTGAGCGCGACCGACTGGTGGAAGGCGCCATCGGCGCGATCAGCCGCGTAGACCGTGCCCATGCCGCCGCGGCCGATCTCCCGGAGCACGCGGTACGGTCCGATGCGTCGCCCTTCGACATCGGTCTCGGGCGCTGCGAACGAGGGCAGGTCGAGCCCGAGGAGCTGCGTGGCCCCGGCGGCGCCGTTGAGCGGGCCGTCGGCATCGTGGGCCGCGAGAAGGTCGAGGACATCGGCCTTCAGGTCAGGGGGGGCGCCGTCCAGGACGGCCGCACGCTCGGCCGCCGGCACCGCCAGCGCGGCGGCGACCAGGCGCTCCGTCTCAGTCCAGCGGTCGTCGGTCATGGGGCAGGGGGACATCCTCGCTAGCGTCGGGCGGTCGCCGAACGGCCAGTGGAATCCGCCGAGGCTACGACAAGGCGGGCCGGTCGCCGCAGCTGCGGACCGTAGCTTTCGGCTATGCCCGACGTGCCCCACCTCACGCCCGACAGCCTCCGCGCCCAGACGCTCGGCGCGGATGCCACGGTGCAGACCCCGTTCGGTGAGCGTCCGCTCGTCTACGCCGACTACACGGCCTCCGGCCGCCAGCTGGCGTTCGTCGAGGACTACCTCCGCTCGCTGGCCCCGCTCTACGCCAACTCGCACACCGAGGACAGCCTGACGGGCCGCACGGCGACGCGCCTGCTCCACGACGCCGAGGCTGCCATCAAGCGGAGCCTCAACGCTGGCCCCAGCGGGCGCGTCGTGTGCACGGGCGCGGGCTCGACCGCGGCCATCCACAAGCTCCAGGAGTTCCTGGGCGTCGCCGTGCCGCCAGCCACGCGCGAGGCCTGCTTCGCCCACGTCGCCGATGCGTTCGGCGAGGAAGCGGTCGGCACCCTCCGCCGCGAGCTCGCCGACCGCCAGCCCGTCGTGTTCGTCGGGCCGTACGAGCACCACTCGAACGAGGTCACGTGGCGCGAGGGGCTCTGCGAGGTGGTGGAGGTGAAGCTCGACGCCGCCGGCCAGATCTGCCTCGACGACCTCCGCGACCGATTGGCGGATCCGCGCTGGGAGGGCCGGCGCAAACTCGGATCGTTCTCGGCCGCCTCGAACGTGACGGGTGTCGTCGCGCCGGTCCACGCGATCGCGCGCGTGCTCCACCAGCACGGCGCCGTCGCGCTGTTCGACTACGCCGCGGGCGCGCCCTATCTGCCCATCGACATGAACCCGGCGGGCGACCCGGAAGGCGCGCTCGACGCCGTCTTCCTCTCCCCCCACAAGTTCCTCGGCGGGCCTGGTGCGGCCGGCGTCCTCGTGTTCAACGAGCGGCTCTACCCGTCCGAGCTGGCGCCGAGCGTCGGCGGTGGCGGGACCGTCGTCTACGTGTCGTCCGACGGGCACGACTTCGTGCCGGACATCGAGGAGCGCGAGAAGGCCGGGACGCCCGGCCTCTACCAGACGCTCCGCGCCGCGCTGGCGCTCCAGGTCAAGGAGGCCGTCGGCGCCGACGCCATCCACGACCGCGAGCACGCGCTGCTGGAGCGGGCCTTCGCGTCGTGGGCCGAGGACGAGCGGATCGAGATCCTCGGACCGCTCGGCACGGCCGAGCGTCTCGCCATCGTCTCGTTCAACGTCCGGACCGACGGAGGAGAGGTGCTCCACCCCCGCTTCGTCACGGTTCTCCTGAACGACCTGTTCGGCATCCAGAGCCGCGCGGGGTGCTCGTGCGCCGGCCCCTACGGTCACCGGCTGCTCGGCATCGGCGCCGAGGTGAGCGCGCGTTACCGCGCGTGCGCCATCAACGGCCAGCAGGGGATGAAGCCTGGCTGGTGCCGCGTCGGCTTCCACTTCGCGCTCTCCGACGCCGAGGCCAACTACCTCATCGAGGCCGTCCGCTTCGTCGCCGAATGGGGTGCCCGCTTCCTTTCGCTCTACGCCTTCGACGTGGCATCGGGCGCGTGGACGCACGCCGAGCCCGCTCCGGATCCGGTCGTCTTCGGCCTCGACGCCGCGCTGGCGGCTGCGCCCGAAGCCCATCGCCCGCCCGACGACGCGGCCCGCGCCGCCCACTTCGCCGACGTCCTCGCCGGGGCGCGCGATCTCGCCGCCAGCCTGCCGGACGCCCCGCCCTCGGGCCGCCTGTCGGACGAGCTGGCCGACCTTCAGTTTTTCGCCCTGCCCGCGTGAGCCGCTCCCGCCCGGCGCCCCGCCGCCTCTGGATTCCTCTGGTCGCCGCTCTGGGCGTCGCCGCGATCGTCGCCGCCGTCGTGTGGGGCCTGTCGCACCGTTCGGCGCCGCTGCCGGAGTTCGACGCCGACCGCGCCTACGCGCTCGTCCTCCAGCAGACCGACTTCGGACCGCGCGTGCCCGGCACGGCCGCTCACGACTCCGCGCATGTCTGGCTCGTCGACTGGCTCGGCGCTTACGCAGACCGCGTCGTCGGGCAGAACGTGACGATCCCGGACCCGCGCGACACGACGCGCGAGTTTCGGGGGACCAACATCGTCGCCTCGTGGCAGCCCGAGTCGCGGCGACGCGTGATGCTGGCGGCTCACTGGGACAGCCGGCCCGTCGCGGACAACGACCCGGACTCGACGCGCCACATCGAGCCCGTCCTGGGCGCCAACGACGGGGCCTCAGGCGTGGCCGTCTTGCTGGAGATCGCGCGGCTCCTCAAGGCCAACCCCGTCGAACCCGGCCTCGGCATCGACATCATCCTGTTCGATCTCGAAGACCTGGGGACGATCGATCCGACCGTGCCTGAGGAGCGCCTGGTCCCGTTCGCAATGGGGTCCGAGATGTTCGTGCTCTCGAACCCGAGCTATCGGCCGGAGTGGGGTGTGCTTCTCGACATGGTCGGCGACCCGGGCCTGTCGATCCCCAAGGAGGGCTACTCGGCGCAGTACGCGCCCGAGCTGGTCGAGCGCGTCTGGGCCGCCGCCCATCGTGTCGGCGCGGATGCGTTCAAGGACGAGGCGGGCTACGCGATCCAGGACGACCACGTGCCGTTCCTTCGAAAAGGCATCCCGGTGGTGGATCTCATCCACACGCCGTTCCCTGAGACCTGGCACACGACGTTCGACACGCCGGACCGTGTGAGCGCTGCCAGCCTGGGCCAGGTCGGGCGGACGCTCGTAGCGCTGCTCTGGGGCGAGTAGCCTACGCCTCGTCGGGCGCCGCCAACTCCCGGTGGAGCCAGGCTCGCGCGAATGCCCAGTCGGTCTTGACGGTCGAGGCCGAGACGTCGAGCGCGGCGGCCGTCTCTTCGATGGAGAGACCGGCGAAGTAGCGGCATTCGACGACGCTCGCCTTGCGCGGGTCGCGCGCGGCCAGCCGGTCGAGCGCCTCGTCGAGCGCGAGTAGCGTCTCGGCTCTCCCCTCGGCCGGAAGCTGGATGCCCTCGCCTGCCAGCGCGTCGACGGAGGCGACCAGGGCGCCGCCGCCCCGCTTGTCTCGGGCGCGGGCGCGGGCCCAGTCCACGAGGATGCGGCGCATGGCGCGCGCGGCGGCGGCGTAGAAGTGCGACCGGTCGGTCCAGGTCACCTGCGTGACGTCGACGAGGCGGAGGTAGGCCTCGTGGACGAGGGCCGTCGTCGTCAGCGTGTGGTCGGCGCGCTCGCGGCGGAGACGGCCGCTGGCGATGGCCCGGAGCTCTTGGTAGACCGCGGCCAGGAGCTGGTCCTGCGCGCTGGCGCCGCCCGCGCGGGCGTCCAGAAGGAGCCGGGTGACGTCGTCGGAGGCGCTCACGGATGAGAAGCTAAGGGTACGGCGGCGGGAGTCGAAGGGACGCGCCGGATCCTGCTCCGAGGTTCTGTTGCGCAGCACGCCCCGCTGGCTCCGTGCACCGGACTGAGGGGGCTGCCAGGGCCCGCCGCCCACGTTCATTGGCGCGCGCTGCCCGCCTGGCTTACCCGTTCAGGTGGAGGCGCGGATGGAGATCTGTAAACTCAGTCTCGTCGATCTCGGAGAGCGCGGTGGGGTCGGTGTAGATCAGCGTCTGGCCGTCGGCAGACGTCTTGATTCGCGCCAGCGAGAGCGGACCACGTGGCGTATCGAGCGTGGTCGGGTCGGTCCACGACCACGCGCCCTCGTTGCCGCTTTCGAGCATGTACGACCAGCCCGTCATCGAGCCTGTGACCGGCTCGACCTCGATCCAGTACCGGTCGCCCGGCGTCAGCCCGACGCGTTCGAACGAAAGGGCCAGCCGGTCCGCGCCGGTCTCTCGGTCGACGGCGCGGAGGACGCCGGGGTCGAACACCTTGAGCGGGGCGAGGAGCCAGTAGGCATCGTTGATGAACCGGCCGTTCGCCTCGGTGAGCAGAGAGGCCGCCTCAGGTCCAGTCAGGACGGTCCCGTTGAGCGCGACCTGTCCCTTCGTCGAGTCGAACGCCGACGGTTGGAGCACGGCGACGTAGATCGTATCCGGGGTACGTGCCCACTCGACACGTGCGCGGTCGCGGCGCTTGTCCCACACGTGCCGCCGCCGCGTCATCTCCACCGAGTCACGGACGATGGACCACTCCCAAGAGAGGCCGGGCAGCGCCTCCCAGGCGTCGAGGCCACCGGCGCCCTCGGCGACGCGGAAGGCGAGGCTGTCGGCCTCGGTGTCGAGGGGGGGGGAGGATGGCGCTTGGCAGGCGGAGAGGGCCACCGTGGAGGCAACGACGCCAGCCAGCGAGACGAGGGGGAAGAGCGAGCGCATGAGGAGCCGGGTTGGGAGGGAAGGGGATACGCCCGTCGATCTCAGAAGATCGACCGGAGGATCCCCGGAAACCCGAAGGGTCCGATGTGGATGGTCGTGGATATGTGAGCAACTTAACCTTGTGTTCATCTTGATCCCTCCGGATCTCCATCCCTACCATGGGTCACTGCCTCCGGGCAGGGCGGCCCTCCGGGGTCGCGTTCCTTGACAATGTGCGTCAGTGCTGCACGAGGGCTTCCTCGCAGAATGCCCTGCGCGCCACGGCGCCGGCTTCGGCTGGCGCGGCTCGCATGTCGCCCTCCCGGTCGTCCTCGGACGGCCACCCGAAGTGTCCAGTTTTTATAGCAGGACGCATCGGGACGACCCGACGTGCGAGCCGTCCTCCGGATGGATTGCTCCAGACCCGGGCTCCCTGTGAAAGGGGATGCCTGACTGGAGGTGGCATCCGAGAGAGACCGCGCGCTCGGCCCGATTTGTCGGGCCGGACGGTGCCCGCCGCTTCGGCGGCAGGAGTGCCGTGGGCGTGACGTTGTCTCCGGGCTTCGGCCCGAGCGACGCCCGACCTGTTCTGTGAGGAGGTGTCAGCACGAGCGACGGAGAGGGGTCGCGGG
>CAYPVZ010000156.1:0-1194 GCA_964414235.1 uncultured Rhodothermales bacterium
CCACCTCCCCAACACCAACGTCGAGCTGATCGTGGCCCGGCTCGTGACGGCCGGCAAGCTGGGCGGCGGCCACTTCAACGACTCGAAGTACGGCGACGACGACCTCACGGCGGGCTCCATCAAGCCCTACCAGCTCTTCCTCGTCTTCAACGAGCTGGCGGACGCCGCGGCGGCCGACGACGCCTTCGACCCGGCGTACATGATCGACCAGAGCCACAACCTCAAGGACCCCATCGAGGCGCTGGTGCAGACGGTCGACACCCTGCAGCGGGCGTACGCGAAGGCGCTGCTCGTCCGGCGCGATGCGCTCGCGGGCTTCCAGGAGGCCAACGACGTGCTGATGGCCGAGCAGACGCTCAAGGAAGCCTACGAGACCGACGTTTCGGCGCTCGTCGCCGAGGCACGCCAGCGGGCGGGCGGGGCGCTGGACCCCATCGCAGCCTTCCGCGCCTCGGGTTACCGGGCCGCGAAGACCGCCGAGCGGGTCGGGGGCGGCTATGTGCCGCCGCAGAGCCTCTGACCGGATGTCTCAGCCGACGTATCTCGCCTTCGATCTCGGCGCTTCCAGCGGACGAGCGGTGCTCGGCACGCTCGACGGCGCGCGGATGCGGATGGAGGAGGTCTACCGCTTCGCGACGCCCGTCCAGGTGGAGGGCGGGCACCTGTTCTGGGACCTCGACACGCTCTGGGACGACCTCCAGACCGGGCTCCGCAAGGCGCTATTGGAAGCTCCCGGCCTCCGCTCGCTCTCCGTCGATTCGTGGGCCGTCGACTATGTCCCGCTCGATGCGGCGGGCGTCCCGGCTCGGCGGCCCTACGCCTACCGCGATCCCCGGACGGAGGGCATGATGGAACAGGCCTTCGAGACGGTTTCCAAGGCGGCCCTCTACGAGCGGACGGGCATCCAATTCCTGCCCTTCAACACGCTCTACCAGCTCCTGGCCGACCAGCGCGACGACCCGGCCGGGCTGGCGCGCGTGGCTACGCACCTGCTCATCGCGGACTTCTTCAACTACCGTTTCAGCGGACGGCGGGCGGTCGAGCGGACGAACGCGAGCACGACGCAGCTCATGAACGCCCGGACGGGCGTGTGGGACGCCGAACTGTTCAACGCCTTCGGCCTCGACGTCCGCCAGTGGCCCGAGATCGTGGCGCCGGGCACGCGGCTGGGTCCCGCCCGACTGGCGCCCGGCG
>CAYPVZ010000156.1:1204-7019 GCA_964414235.1 uncultured Rhodothermales bacterium
GGGCGTTCGTGAGCTGCGGCACGTGGTCGCTGCTGGGCGACGTCCGGCCCGAGCCGATCCTCACCGAGGCGGCGCGCGAGGCCGGGTTCACGAACGAGGCCGGCGTCGACGGCACGATCCGCTTCCTGACCAACCTGACCGGCCTCTGGGCGCTCCAGGAATGCGCCCGCGAATGGGGCGTCGACGACTGGGCCGCGCTCGAAGCGGAGGCCGTTGCGGCGTCTCCGACGGCGCCCATCGACCTCGAAGACCCCCGCTTCCTGCCGCGCGGCGGGATGGAGGGCCGCGTTCGCTCGGCGTGCCGCGACCTCGGCCGGCCCGAGCCGGAGACGCGCGGCGAGGTCGTCCGTCTCCTCCTGACCAGCATCGCCGCCAGCTACCGCCGCGCGCTCGGCGAGCTGGCGCGCGTCACCGGGCGCGCCTACGCCACGCTCCACCTGTTCGGCGGCGGCTCGCAGAACCGCCTGCTCTGCCAGCTCACCGCCGACGCCTGCGGCCTCCGCGTCGTCGCCGGCCCGGCCGAGGCGACCGCGCTCGGCAACCTCCTCATTCAGGCCCGCACGATGGGGGACCTCCCCGACGGGCTCACCCTCCGCGACGTCGCCCGCCAGTCGAGCGACCTCCACGCCTACCTCCCGACCCCACCACGCCATGCACCCCCAGACTGACACGCCACCGCTCCAGCACGTCGATGACCTCTGGGACGACGCTGTGGCCGACGCCCTCGACCCCGTCGAGCGCCTCGTCTACCGCTCCAACCTCCTCGGCAGCGACTGGCGGATCACGAACACCGGCGGGGGCAACACGTCGTCCAAGCTGACCGAGACCGATCCGATCACCGGCGAGCCGGTCGAGGTGCTGTGGGTGAAGGGCTCCGGCGGCGACCTCCGCACGTCCACGCGGGCCAACTTCGCGTCGCTCTACCAGGACCAGGTGATGGCGCTGCAGGAGGTCTACGCCCGCTTCCCCGAGCGCGGACTCAAGAGCCCGGCCGAGGACGCGATGGTGGCGATGTACCCGCACACCACGTTCGACCTGAACCCGCGCGCGCCCTCCATCGACACGCCGCTCCACAGCTTCATCCCGTACAAGCACGTCGACCACATGCACCCGGTCGCCGTGATCGCGCTGGCGACGGCGGCCGGCGGACCAGAGATGACCAAGAAGGTCTACGGCGACGAGGTCGTCTGGGTGGACTGGATGCGGCCCGGCTTCGAACTGGGGCTGGAGATGCAGCGGGTCTGCCGCGAGCACCCCGAGGCGAAGGGCATCCTGATGGGGGGCCACGGCCTCATCAACTGGGCCGACGACGACAAGGCGTGCTACCAGCTCACCCTCCGCCTCATCGACCAGGCCGCGGCGTTCCTCGCACAGTACGACACCGGGCAGGCCGTCTTCGGCGGCGCCCGCGTCGAGCCGCTGGCGGACGACGCCCGCGATGCGCTCCTGATCGACGTGCTGCCGTGGCTGCGCGGGCAGCTTTCGAGCCAGCAGCGCATGATCGCGACCGTCGAGGCCAGCCCGAACGTGCTCGACTTTGTGTGCTCGAACCGCGCCGCGGAGCTGGCCGAGCTCGGCACGTCGTGCCCGGACCACTTCCTGCGGACCAAGATCAAGCCGCTCCTCGTCGACTGGGACCCGGCCGCGGGCGACGCCGCCTCGCTCAAGGCCGCGCTCGCCGACGGGCTCCGCCAGTACCGCGAGGACTACGCGGCCTACTACGAGGCCTGCAAGGTCCCCGGCTCGCCCGCCATGCGCGGCGGCGACCCGACCGTCGTCCTCATCCCGGGCGTCGGGATGATCGGCTGGGGCAAGTCGAAGAGCGAGAGCCGCGTCACGGCCGAGTTCTACACGTGCGCCATCGAGGTGATGCGCGGCGCCGAGTCCATCGACCGTTACACGGCGCTGCCCCGGCAGGAGGCGTTCGACATCGAGTACTGGGCGCTGGAGGAGGCCAAGCTCCAGCGGATGCCGGCCGAGAAGGCGCTCGCTCGGCGCGTCGCCGTCATCGTCGGCGCCGGGAGCGGGATCGGGAAGGAGCTTGTCGGGCGGCTCACGCGCGAGGGCGCCGTCGTCGTGGCGCTCGACCTCCACGCGGACGCGGCGCAGACGACGGCGGACGAGAGCATCGCCCGCCTCGGCATGGGCATCGGCGTGGCCGGTACCGGCATCGCCGGCTCGGGCGACGTCATCGGCGCGGGCTGCGACATGACCGACCGCGCGTCGGTCCGCGAGGCCATCGCGCAGGCCATCCTGGCCTATGGCGGCGTCGACCACGTGGTCGTGACGGCCGGGCTCTACCCCAACCCGGACACCGCCGGCCGCGTCCCCGACGCGATGTGGGACGCCGCCTTCAAGGTCAACGTCACCGGCCCGTTCCTCGTCGCCGACGAGGCCGCCTCGGTGTGGGCGGCGCAGGACCTGCCCGGCAGCCTCGTCATCACGACGAGCGTGAACGCGGTCGTGCCGAAGGCCGGCAGCTTCGCCTACGACACGAGCAAGGCCGCCGCGAACCACCTCGTCCGCGAGCTGGCCGTCGCGCTGGCGCCGCGCGTGCGCGTCAACGGCGTCGCCCCGGCGACGGTCGTCGAGGGCTCGTCGATGTTCCCCCGCGACCGAGTGATCGCCTCCCTGGCCAAGTACGGCCTCGAGTATTCCGAGGACAAGGACACCGAGGCGCTCCGCCAGCGGCTCGCGCGGTTCTACGCCAGCCGCACGCTCACCGACCAGCCCGTCACGCCGAGCGACCAGGCCGAGGCGATCTACCTGCTCCTCAGCGACACGCTCGCCAAGACGACCGGGCAGATCCTCACCGTGGACGGCGGCCTCCGCGACGCCTTCCTGCGCTAGCCGATGACCGTCGCCCTCTTCGTCCCGTGCTACGTCGATCAGCTCTATCCCGGTGTGGCGCAGGCCACGCTGGAGGTGCTGGAGCGGCAGGGCTGCACCGTCGAGGTCCCGCTGGACCAGACGTGCTGCGGCCAGCCGACGGCGAACTCCGGCTTCGAGCGCGAGAGCGAGGGGACGATGCGTCGGTTCGTGGAGATGTTCGCGCCGTACGAGGCCGTCGTCGCGCCGTCGGGGAGCTGCGTGGCGCACGTCCGCCACCACTACGACCGGCTGGGCGACGCGGCGGAGGTCCGGCACGTCCGCGAGCGCACGTTCGAGCTGTGCGAGTTCCTGACCGACGTGCTCGGCGTCACCTCGCTGGACGCCCGCTTCCCGCACCGCGTCGGGCTCCACGAGAGCTGCCACGGCCTCCGCGGGCTCCGTCTCGGGCGCGCCTCCGAGCTCCACCTCCCGCCGTACCGCAAGGTCCGCCAGCTGCTGGCGATGGTCGAGGGGCTCGACCTCGTCCCGCTCGACCGGCCCGACGAGTGCTGCGGCTTCGGCGGCACGTTCGCGGTGACCGAAGAGGCCCTCTCGGTCAAGATGGGGCGCGACCGGCTCCGTGACCACGTCGGTCACGGCGCCGAGGTGATCACAGCGACGGACATGTCGTGCCTGATGCACCTCGGCGGCCTCGCGCGGCGTCAGGCGCTGCCGGTCCAGATTCGCCACGTCGCGCAGATCCTCAACGGCGAGGCCCTTCCGGTGACGGCATGAGTGAGATGGCGTTCGAGCTTCCGGTCATCGACCACGCCGCCGCCGCCGCCCGGTTCATCGCCGACGAGGAGCGGACGGACTGGCACGACGGGGCGCTGTGGCACGTCCGCGAGAAGCGCGACCGCGCCACGCGGGCGGTGCCCGAGTGGGAGGCGCTCCGCGAGCTAGCCTCGCAGATCAAAGACCACACGCTCTCCCGCCTCGACGAGTACCTCGCGGCGTTCGAGGCGCAGGCGACGGCCAACGGCCTCCACGTCCACTGGGCGGCGGACGCGGCCGAGCACAACCGGATCGTCCACGAGATCCTGGAGGCGCACGGCGTCCGGCGGCTCGTCAAGAGCAAGTCGATGCTGACCGAGGAGTGCCGGCTGAACCCGTACCTCGAGGCGCAGGGCATCGAGGTGGTGGACACCGACCTCGGGGAGCGGATCGTGCAGCTGGCGGGCGAGGGCCCGAGCCACATCGTGCTGCCGGCGATCCACGTCCGGAAGGAGGAGGTCGGCGCGCTGTTCCACGACAAGCTGGGGACGACCGACGGCGAGTCCGACCCCCAGGTGCTCACCGAGGCGGCCCGCCAGCACCTCCGCGCCCACTTTCTCGGGGCCGACGCCGCGCTCACGGGCGTCAACTTCGGCATCGCCGAGACGGGTGGGATCGTCGTCTGTACCAACGAGGGCAACGCCGACCTCGGCGTCCACCTCGCGACGGTCCACATCGCCAGCATGGGCATCGAGAAGCTCATCCCGAAGGCCGAGCACCTCGGGGTGTTCCTGCGCCTGCTGGCGCGGAGCGCAACGGGCCAGGACATCACCACCTACTCGTCGCACCTCCACCGGCCTCGCGACGGGCAGGAGCTCCATGTGGTGCTGGTGGACAACGGCCGGAGCGAGCACCTCGGCCGCGAGGACTTCCGCGCGGCGCTGAAGTGCATCCGCTGTGGCGCGTGCATCAACACGTGCCCGGTTTACCGGCGGAGCGGCGGCCACAGCTACGGCTCGACCGTGCCCGGCCCCATCGGCTCGATCCTGACGCCAGGGATCGACCTCAAGACGTACAGCAACCTCCCGTTCGCGTCCACTCTCTGCGGCTCGTGCGGCGACGTGTGCCCGGTCAAAATCGACCTGCCCACGCAGCTCTACAAGTGGCGCCAGATCGTCGGCGAGCGGGGCGCGGTCGCGCCCGGCAAGCGCCGCGCGATGGGGCTGGCGGGCCGCGTCTTCCAGCGCCCGTGGCTCTACCGGATGGGCGGCCGGGTGGCCCGGCGCCTGCTGATGTGGATGCCGCGCGGGGCCGTCTACGCGCGCCCCAACGTCTGGGGCCGCGCCCGCGACCTGCCCGAGCCGCCGCGGCGGAGCTTCCTGGAGGACTATGCCCGCCGCCGCACGCCATGAGCAGCCGCGACGCCATCCTCCGGGCCGTCCGGCAGAACCGCCCGCCCGCGACCCCGCTGCCCCCGCCGGCCCGCTTCGAGCGCCCCGCGGGCGACCTCCGCGCGCGCTTCGTGGAGGCCGTGGCTGGCAGCGGCGGCGAGGCTCTCACGGTGCGCCCGGCCGACGTCGGCGCCGCGCTGGCGGCGCGCTTCCCCGAGGCGGCCGTGGTCGGGTCCGCCGCGCCCGAGCTGGCCGCCAGTGCCACCGACTGGGCCACGCTCGACGACCCGCACGCGCTCGCGGACCTCGACGTGCTCCTCTGTCGGGGCGCGCTCGGCGTCGCCGAGAGCGGGGCAGTGTGGCTGCCCGAGTCGCGCATGGGCCACCGCGCGGCGCCGTTCATCACCCAGCACCTCGTGCTCGCCCTCGACGCCGACGCGCTCGTCTGGACCCTCCACGAGGCCTACGACCGCCTCGACGTGGCCGCCGAGGGCTTCGGCCTGTTCATCGCCGGCCCCTCCAAGACGGCCGACATCGAGCAGTCGCTCGTGATCGGCGCCCACGGCGCCCGCAGCCTCACTGTTTTGCTGATGGACGCCGACCGCTGAGGACCTCCCCCTCCCGACTGGCGGCCGACGTCAGCATGGCGCGCCCCGGGCGAGGGCGGATGGGTCTCGGACGGAGTCGGGCCGGCGGCATCGGGAGGCCGGAACGCCGCGCGCGAGTGCAGCGGGAGGACCAGCGGCCCCTGAAGACCGGCCCCGACAGCCTGGGAAATCGCTCACGGACCCTGGGATCTCATCCACTGACCCTGGGAACTGACTCGCGGAGGGTGGGAA
>CAYPVZ010000157.1:0-7007 GCA_964414235.1 uncultured Rhodothermales bacterium
GCGCGAGTTCGTCAACCGCGTCCAGAACCTCCGCAAGGAGGCTGGCTTCGACGTGGCCGACCGGATCGCGGTCGAGTTCACCGCGCCGCCGGCCGTGCGCGGCTACGTCGAGGACCGCCAGCCGGACGCCGCCGGGCTGGGGGCCGCGTTCGCCGGGCCCGTCCGCGCCGAAACCCTGGCCGAGTCGCTCGATCTGGTCGAGGCGCCCGAAGGCGACCTCGTCCGCGAGGTGGAGATCGCCGACCAGCCGCTCACGATCGCCGTCCGCAAGCTCTAGGGCACGCCCGCTACTCCGCCCGCGTTGGGCGCTCCCTTTCCGACGACTCCATGCGCGTTCTCTGGGCCACCTTCGCCCTCGTCCTCGCCGACCAGATCGCCAAGCTGGTCGTCAAGTCCAACATGTACCTCGGGGAGTCCATCCCCGTGGTCGGCGACCTGTTCAAGTTCACGTTCACTGAGAACCCGGGCATGGCGTTCGGCCTGACGGTCGGCAGCAAGCTGTTCCTGACGCTGTTCTCCATTGCGGCGACGGTCCTGATCTTCGCCTACCTCCGGCGCGTGGCATGGGGGCCGTTGGGGTACCGCCTCGCGCTGGCGCTCGTGCTCGGCGGCGCGCTCGGCAACGTCATCGACCGCGTGTTCTACGGCGTTGCCTTCGGCGAGTGCTACCCGACGGAGGGCCAGTCGCGCCTGTTCTACGGCTGCGTCGTGGACTTCCTCCACCTCGACGTCTACCAGGGGGTCCTCTTCGGCAAGAACGTCAGCCTGTTTCCCATCGGCAACATCGCCGACGTCTCGATCATCGCGGGTGTGGTCCTCATCCTGCTGACGCAGAAACGATTCCACGAAGCCGTCACCGCGCGTGAGGCGCCGACGGCGCCGGCCGAGCCCGAGGAGGCGCCAGAACCCGCGCCCGTCCCGGAGGCTTAAGCCGCCCGCGCCCGTCTCGCTACGAGGCCGACGCTGGAGACGACGAGCGCCGCGCCGGCCACACTCAGCCCGTCCACGCCGTCGCCCAGGACGACGGCGCCCCAGACGAAGGCGAGCACCACCTGGAGGTAGCCGATGGCCGACGCGGTTCCGGCCTCCAGCCGCCGCATCCCTTCGGTCAGCCCGAGCTGGCCGACGTGCGTCGCCAGCCCGACGCCGAGGAGCAGCGCCCAGTCCCATCCGACCGGCATCGCCCAGCCGCCGCGCAGGACGAACGGGAGCGACCCGACCGCGCCGATCCACGACAGGTAGAAGATGATGGTCATGGGCCGGTCCGTCGCGCGCAGCTTGCGGACGAACGTGTAGGCGAAGCCCGAGAGGACGGCCGCCGCCGCGACCGCTGCGACGCCCCAGCCATCGAGCGCCGCGCTCGTCCCGAACAGCGCGCTCGGCCGGGCGACGAGCACGACGCCCGCCAGCGACAGCGCCGCACCCACGAGCACGAGCGGCCGGAGCCGCTCGCCGATCAGGACCGCCGCGATGAGGGCTGTCCAGATCGGCGCCGTGTACTGGATCGTCACCGCGTCGCCCAGCGGCAGCCGCGCGATGCCGATGTAGAAGAAGCTCAGCGAGATCGCCCCGACGACGCCGCGCAGCGTCAGCGTCCGCCGGTCGACGCCGAGCGCCGGGGTGCCCGCCCGGCGGAGCGCCGCGTACGTGAGGACCGCCATGAACGCCGATCGCACGAAGACGAGCTCCATCGCTGGGAACGTCGCCGAGGCGAGCTTGACCAGCAGGCCCATGAGGCTGAAGCCGACGGCCGACATCAACATGTAGAGCACGCCCGCCGAGCGCTGGCGGCGCGCGTGGACCTCGTCGGGGACGTCCGCCAGCGCGGCAGGGGGAGCGGGGGGCGGGGACGGCACGAGGGGGCTACGTCGGGCCCGCCGCCTCGTTCATGCTGCGAGCCCGATTGACGCGACCCTCACGCGTGTCCTCCGTCGACGCGCCGAGGGTCCATGCCGTCGTCGACGATCTCGGCGTCCTCGACTGTGGGCTCCGGCGGAAGGCCGTACGGATCGAACGGCGCAGGCTCGCTGAACCGCTGGCCGGGAACGCCGTGGACCACGCGAATGCGCCCCTCCATGACGCTGCGCTCGATCGATGCCATCAGCTTCCGCCGGGCCGCGCGCCGCACCGGCGGGATCAGGCCGACGATGCCAGCGAGATCCGTCAGGAAACCCGGCGTGAGGAGGAGCACACCCGAGATCAGGATGACGATGCCGTCCACCAGTTCCGCGCCGGGCAGCGTGCCTGTGGAGAGCTTGGTTCGCACGCGCTGCCACGCCGCGAATCCCTCGCGCTTGGCCAGCCACGACCCGACCGCCGCCGTCGCCACGACGATCCCGACCGTCGGCCACAGCCCGATCTGCTGGCCGACGGTCACGAGGAGCGTGAGGTCTACGAGCGGGATGAGGAGGAAAAGCAGGAAGAGGCGGCCGAACACAGGAGGGAAGGGAGAGTCAGACGAACGTCGCTTGCCCGAACCACCGTCCCCCGTTTCGGGTCCCTCTTCCTCTCTGCGTCTGCCTATCGGTCTTCGGGTACGCGGTGGTGCTCGTCCAGGTCGTCCGCCAGTCGGATACCGGTAGTGAACCTGTAGGCCGGGCGGCAACGCTGGGTTATGATGGCGCGGCTAAGCGGCGGACGTGCTGCTCTTCGGCGTGGACAGAGGCACATGGAGGACAACCTGCGCCCCTGTGACAGGAATCTTCGCTCCTGTGATGGCGCCGTTCGTGACAACGCCGCGTGGGGTGATCCTGATCTGCAGACGGAGATCGCGGGCGGTATCGGGCTCGTGCAGCCGAGCGCCCGCCTCCGCGCGTGAGCGGGGCGGGCACTGGCCGTGTTCCTCGTGCCCGCCTCTCCGGCTAGGCAATAGGGGGCTGAGGTCGGCGCCGCTTTTCTGGGCGCGGCGTTCGCTCCAGGGTGCCCTTTTGGTTGGGGGCCCTGCTTGCTAGTTGAGTTCTCCGACGGAGACCGCCAGCGGCTGGCCGAGCGTCTTGCCTCGAATCGTGAGCGGCCGGGGCGCCTCGAACTCGACGGCGTGAGGTGCGGGCGCGTCGATCCCAGAGATGGTAAACGCGATGTGGGTCACTTCGAGGGCCGTCCCAGATTCGGTGGTGAGTAGGGTCGAGCCGGTCGGAGTCAGGGTGAAATCGTAGACCAAGATCCAACGGTCACCGTCCTTCTCCCAGTGGACCGAGGTAGGCTCCTCATCGGCCATCCCTCCTTCAAAAAGGAGGCTGTCGTTGAGGGCAGGGAGGGCGTACCCGATCAGCTTGCCGTCGGAGAGATAGCTCACCCTGACACTTTCTGGGTGTAGGCGGCCCGTGTCGAGTCCAAGGTCATACCCGTCCGGGTCCCGGCGTGCGTGAAGTGAAAGTCGGTCATCCCCTGCAAGTGTCGATACCGTAAGGGCCGAGCCCTGATCGATAGGGGGGAGGGAGAAGTAGACATCGCCCGACTGAGCTCCACGAGCATCGAGGGTGACGATGTATGCTGAAGCGGACTCCGAGTGGCCCGCGGTATCGCAGCCTGCAACGAGGGTGGCTGCAAAAAAGACAAAGAGGAAGGTCCTCATTTGGCTGGGGGTGTGGTGAGTCCCCAGCCTATTATTTTATGGCGATCTGCTAATGATGCGCCGCTCGTGTTCTGTCTAGTATCGGCGTATCAAATGGTTGTGCCCCATCGCTTTGGGCATGCTGTGGCTTGGCCGGACGTGCTCCGCGAGAGAGCAAGGCTCTGAGGAGGAGCAGAGCCCTGAAACCTCGTTGGAGCCCACAGTTTGTCCAGCGCTACCTCCTTGCCGGCTGCACGCCTGCTTTGCCCCAATAGCTGTGCTACCAACCCAAGGACTCCCTGATCACACGGTCAGTCTCACGACGTCGGTCAGGTCCGGACACGGTGCGGAGCGTACGAGGCCGCCGGGACGATTCCAATCAGCGCGGAGCCAAAGGGGCAAGCGCATCCGCCTGTGCTGCCGGGACTGGAGGCGGTGCTCCTTGACGCCGATCCTAGAACGGCCGGCGGGTTTGGAGGCGGCATGAGGGACGGTCATGCCGTGTGGGGGAGGGCCTAGCTGTTCTGGACCAGTCCATGCTCCCACGCCCACGCTACAGCCTGGCGCCACGAGGACACGCCGAGCTTTTCGTACGCTGAGGACACGTGGTTGCGCACCGTGTGAGGCGAGATCACCAGCAGGTCTGCGATTTCCGTGTTGTCCAAGCCGCGGGCCATGAGGCGAACGACCTCGAGTTCGCGCTCCGAAAGCGGGATCGAAACAGGGGGAGTCGGGATGAGACTGACGAACCACCGGCTCTCGCCCCGTGCGACGGCCTCGACGGCCTCAGCCACGAGTTCCATCGGCTTGTCTTTGGTCACGTACCCTGCCGCGCCGGCTTGGAGCATGGCCGTTACATAGGCCGGGTCATCGTAGGCCGAGTAGGCCAGGATCCGTGTCGGCACGGCCAGCACGCGAAGGCGCTCCGCGACGGCGATCCCGTCCAGCCCCGGCATTTCCATGTCGAGCAAGACCACGTTCGGCTCCAGCCGGCGACACGCCTCGACCCCATCCGCGCCACTGGAGGCCTCCGCGACGACGTCGATTCGCCCGGTCCGCTCCAGCGAGGCTCGGACGCCAGCGCGCAGGGCGGGGTGATCGTCGACCAGAACGACGCGGACGCGAGGAAACAAAGACATGGGTGGAGCGGGCTAGGCGGGAATCCGGCCGCGCCGGAATCGACCGGATGCCGGACGCGGGGAGGGGGCAGGAGCCTCGATGGTGACTCGAGCACCGCGGCCGTCGAGCCCCTGCCCATCGAGGCGGAGCCGGCCACCGACAGCCGATGCCCGCTCATGCATCCCGACAAGGCCGAAGTGCCCCCCCTCGACGAGGATTTCCAGATCCGGAGGCCGGTCGTTCCATGGAAGTCCATCACCATCGTCGAGGACTTCCAGGCGGAGCGCCTGGCCCGCTGGCGATGAGTCGGCGGCGATGCCTGGATTGGCTCCCCCCCCTGGGAGGCGGAGGGAGACCCGGATGCGGCGGGCGCCGCCGTGCTCGATCGCGTTCGTCACCGCTTCCTGGGCGACGCGGAAGAAGGCGGCGCGGGTTAACTCGGGAAGCGTCTTCGGGCCGTCCTCGTCGAGGTCGAGGTCGATTTGGATCTCCGGGTGTCGTTCTTTGATGCGGGCCGCGTGGGCGGCGAGGGCGGCCGCCAGCCCAAAGCGCCCGAGCGCGGGCGGTCGCAGCCCCTCCGCGATGGCCCGGAGCTCGCGGGCGATCCGGGTGGTCTCCTCGCCCACCCGTTCGACGTCCGTCGGGAGAAGCCGGAGGGCATGGATGTCCTGAAGGGGACCGTCGTGGATCTCACGGGCTAGGCGGGTCCGCTCGGCTTCGCGAGCGAGGAGAGCACGGAGCCGAGCGGCGGCCTCTTCGCGCAGGCGCCGACGCTCGCGTAGCCAGAGCCTCCACCCTACGATGGCTCCACCCAGGCCAAGCAATGAGAGCGCCCCGACAAGAGCGGCCCAGATCGGAATGCCGCGCTCGAACTCAATGCGCAGACCCCGGGGGTCGATGGAGTACCCGAGACGGTTCGTGATCGGAGGCTGGTCGATCACATCGGTGACCTTCCGCGCGATGGCCCTGAAATCCTCGAGCGGGAGAGTGAGAGAGGTGACGTTCGCTCTTGGTTCAGGCGAGGGGATGCCGGACATCGGGTTGAGGAACCCCTCAAGTTGGCCGAGGTCGTCGAGATGGACGACAGAATCGGGCGTTACATAAAACCGGAAGGCCTCCCCAGTGGTTTCGTTCAGTATTGCACCGTCGAGGATGTGGCCGTCGACAGTTTGGGATTGGGCCGGAGTGGTAGCGAGGCCGATGACGAGGAGCGTCCCCACATAGGTGGAGAGGCGGGTTGAGGCGTCGAACACAGCTGGGAGGGCAGGCCCCCAAAAGTAGCAGCCCGCGGGTCCCAGACGGAGTGAAGGCTGCGGCCTAGATCAATTAGTACGCGAGTCCCATTAGGGGGGGCGGGGCGGCGGTTAGCCTTGGTCTGTCCTGGAATGTGACCATGTCGCCTCCCATTCGAGTCGTCCTCGTCGAGGATCACGTCATCCTCCGCGCTCTTCTCCGTTCGGGCCTCGCTGCTCGGTCGGATGTGACCGTCGTCGGGGAGGCCGGGACAGGAGCGGAAGCCGTTCAGCTTGCGACCACCCTCCAGCCCGATGTGCTCGTACTCGACATCGACCTTCCGGGTGACCTCGATAGCCTCGATGTCGTGGCCCAGCTGGCGGGCGGAGCCATCCGCGTGCTAGCCCACTCGGCTCACGACGATCCTGTGCTCGTCGGCCATCTGCTCCTGGCAGGAGCTGGCGGGTATCTGGCCAAGGATCAACCTGTAGAACAGTTGGGAGATGCCATCGTGGCCGTCGCCATGGGGCAGGGGCGCTGGTTCGGGCGCGAACCGAAGGCGCCCGTGGTGCCGACGCAGGCCGCGGCCGCCGTGCTTGCGCACCTGGCCGAGGGCGGCCGGCCTGCAACGCTGGCGACGACGCTCAAAATGGACCCGGCCGACGTCCGGCGGCACCTTGCAGGCTTGTGTAGTCGACTCGGGGCCGTCTCGTGGCTGGAAGCGCTTGCTCGGGCCTGGGGGGCGGGTCTCGTCGGTGGCCCACATTCGGGAGCGTCTTACTCGATGCGGGTGAACGTGCCCGGGCATGCTAGTTCCGCTAGGCTGATATCGTACGGGGCGTAGTACGTGTAGACGATTTCACGGCCGGTGGAGGATGGCGGAGTGTAGGCACACGTGGCGACACGGCCGGCGAGGGGGCACGTTCCCGGATCGAATGTTGCGCTCGGGGCCAACTCGCACCGGGCTCGGGCAGCGTCGGGCGTCCACGCGTCGCCCGTGTAGGTGAAGCAGTAGCCCTCGGTCGGGCGCACGTCGCAGCTCCCGGAGGGCCCTCGAGTCGGCGGGGGCGGGGGCAGGCGGGGGGCTGTCTCTTATACACAT
>CAYPVZ010000158.1:0-6964 GCA_964414235.1 uncultured Rhodothermales bacterium
GAGCGCTGTCATGAGGGGTTCGGGCTGGCGGAGGAGACAGGCGCGTGGGGGACGGGCCCACCGCCAGAGGTCGCCGGGTAGCTGGGGAGCACGACCTCGGGTAGGCGCTCGGCACGGGGGAGATCCGGCGCCGCGGCAGGCCAGATGTCGACCGTGTCGCGCGGCGCATGGGGCGCCTCGGCCAGCTGTTCGGCCCTGGGGGCGGCCAGGGCGGCGGCCCGAGGCGCGAACCGCTGGGACGCGAGCTGGGGCGCACGGTCAGACGCCCGGACCGTGTCCAGCAGGCGAACGAAACGACCGGGGTCGAGAGGCTCACCCGAGGAGTCCAGGATCTCGAAGTGGAGGTGCGCGCCGGTGGAGACGCCGTCGCGGCCGGGCGTCCCCCCACTCGCGGCGATGGCCTGCCCACGGGCCACCCAGGAACCGGGCTGGAGGGCAGCGTCGATGGCTGCGAGGTGGGCGTAGAGGGTCCGCACGGGGCGGCGGCCCAGACCGGCGGGATGGTCGATCTCGACAATGAGCCCGTAGCCGCCCCGCCGCCCGACCGCACGGACGCGGCCGGGCGCCACGGTCCAGACGGCGGTGCCGGCGGGTACCGCGAGATCGACGCCGTCGTGGTGGCGGACCTGACCGGAGACGGGGTGGCGGCGCCAGCCAAAGGGCGAGCTGACGGGCCCCTGGACCGGCCCCATGGGCAGCCGGGCTTCGAGCGAGACCGGTTGCGCCGGGGGGAGAGCTGCGTCAGAGTCCAACACGACCTTGGTGCCCCCACCTGCCGGTGCGGTCTTCGCCACGACATCGACGGCCTCGCTCCGGGCGTCGACTACGAGGTCGTCGCTAAGGCGAAGGTCGGCGAGGCGCTCGGCGGTGAAGCCGGAGACCAACAGGCCGAGGACAAGGGCGGTGGTGCGGAGGGGACGGAACGGTGTCATGGCGAGATCGGGGTCGCGTCGGCTAGCGGGAGTCGTGGGCGCGGGCCTCGGGCGCCAGAGGCTCGAAGGCCATCTCGGGCGAGGCCAGCCCGTCGCCCCCCGCGTCGTCGCGGAGTTCGCGGCGCAGTCTGCGGCCCTGGACGACGGCGTAGAGCGCGGGGATCATGACGAGCGTGTGGACGGTCGAGGTGACCAGCCCGCCGACCATGGGCGCGGCGATCCGCTGCATGATCTCGGCCCCGGCGCCGGTCCCGAGCATGACCGGCGTGAGACCGATGATGGTCGTGAAGACGGTCATCAGCTTGGGCCGGACGCGGTCGACGGCGCCATCCTCGAGTGCGGCCTTGAGACGCGGGACGGACGTCAAGCGGCCCGAGGCGCGGTATCTCGCCACGGCCTCGTCGAGGTAGACGTGCATGACCACGCCCGTCTCAGCCGCGAGCCCCGCGACGGCGATGAGCCCCACGCCGACGGCGATGGAGAAGTTGAACCCGAGGGCCAGCATGAGCCACACCGCCCCCACGACCGCGAACGGGAGGGGGATCATCAGGAGGAGGGCTTCCTCCGCGCTCCGGAAGTGCAGGAACAAGAGCAGGAAGATGATCGCGAGCGTGATCGGGACGAGGACGGCCAAGCGCTGGTTGGCGCGCTCCATGTACTCGTACTGGCCGCTCCACCGGATGGAGTAGCCCGCGGGCAGGTCGACGGCCGCCGCGACCGCCGCCTGGGCGTCCTGGACGTAGGAGCCCACGTCGGCGCCCTCGTCGAGGTCGACGTAGACCCAGGCGTTGGGGCGGGCGTTCTCGGACTTCACCATCGGCGGGCCGCTCGCGAAGCGGAACGTGGCGAGCTGGCCGAGCGGGATCTGCGCGCCGGAGGGCGTCGGTACGAGCACCTGGCGGAGCGCTGGCACGTCGTCGCGCAGGCCCTGGGGGTAGCGCACGTTGACGGGGTAGCGCTCGAGCCCTTCCACGGTCGTGGTGACGTTCATGCCGCCAACGGCGGCCTGGAGCACGTCCTGCACGTCGCCCGACGTGAGGCCGTAGCGGGCGGCAGCCGCGCGGTCGACCTCGACGTCGAGGAACGAGCCACCCATGACGCGCTCGGCGTAGGCGCTCCGCGTGCCCGGCAGGCCGGAGACGGCGCGCTCGACCTGCTGGCCGAGCGCTTCCAAGACCTCCAGGTCCGGCCCGGCGATCTTGACGCCGACGGGCGTCTTGATGCCCGTCGCGAGCATGTCGATGCGCGTCTTGATGGGCATCGTCCAGGCGTTGGTGAGCCCGGGGAAGCGGATGGCCGCGTCCATGGCCCGCGTCAAGCTGTCGCGGTCGACGCCGTCGCGCCACTCGTCCTCCGGTTTGAGGACGATGGTCGTTTCGATCATCGACATCGGCGCGGGGTCGGTCGCCGTCTCGGCGCGGCCGACCTTGCCGAAGACCCGTTCGACCTCGGGGAAGGAGGCGATGATGCGGTCGGTCCGCTGCAGGATGTTTTTGGCCTCCTGCGGCGAGACGCCCGGAAGCGTCGTCGGCATGTAGAGCATGTCGCCCTCCCAGAGCGCCGGCATGAACTCGGACCCGATCTGGGGGAACGGGACGTAGGTCTCGCCGAGGAGCAGGCGCTGGACCGGGAGCACGGTCACCAGCAGCAGCGAGAACCCGACGATCAGGACCGCTCGCGGATGACGGAGCGTGCCCCGGATGACGGGCCGGTAGGCCGTGATGAAGAACCGCGCGACAGGGTTCTTCGCCTCCGGCCGGATCCGGCCCTTGACGAAGACCGCCATGAGCGCCGGCACGAGCGTCACGGCCAGGATCGAGGCCGCCGCCATCGAGAACGTCTTGGTGAGCGCGAGCGGCCGGAACATGCGGCCCTCGACCTGCTCCAGCGTGAACACGGGCAGGAACGAGACCGTGACAATCAGGAGCGAGAAGAACAGCGACGGCCCGACCTCCTTGGCCGCCTCGATGACGGCGCGGATGCGCTCGCCCTCCGCCAGCTCCGGCGGATCGCCGCTGGCGGCGCCGTCGCCCGTGGCCTCAGCGCCTCTACCGGCGCTCCTCTTGGCCTCGCGCGCCCGCTCGATGTGCTTGTGCGCGTTCTCGACCATGACCAGGCTCGCGTCCACCATCACGCCGATGGCGATGGCGATGCCGCCCAGGCTCATGATGTTGGCGTTGATGCCCAGGAGCCGCATGACCCCGAGCGCGATCAGGATGCCAACCGGCACCGTCACCACGGCCACGAAGGCGCTCCGGACGTGGAGCAGGAACACGAGCACGATGAGCGCCACCACGAGCAGTTCCTCCCAGATCTTGACCGTGAGCGACTCGACGGCGCGGCCGATGAGCCCGGACCGGTCGTACTCGGTGACGACCTCGACGCCGGGCGGCAGGCCCGCGCCCAACTCAGCGATGCGGGCCTTGACGCGGTCGATGGTGGCCTGGGCGTTCTCGCCCGAGCGCATGACGACGATGCCGCCGACGACCTCGCCCTCGCCGTTGACGTCGGCGATGCCGCGCCGGATCTCCGGTCCAATGCGGACCTCGGCGACCTGGCCAATCGTGACGGCCGTCCCGTTCTCAGCGCGCAAGACCACGTCGCGGATGTCGGCGACGCCGCGGAGGTAGCCCTTGCCGCGGACGATGAACTCGCGCTCGCCGAGCTCCAGGAGACGCCCGCCCACGTCGCGGTTCGAGCGCCGGAGGGCGTTCGCGACGTGTCCGATGGGGACGTTGTAGGCCGCGAGCCGCTGGGGATCCACGACGACCTGGTACTGCTTCTGGAAGCCGCCGATGGTGGCGACCTCGGCCACGCCCTCGACGGCCTGGAGCTCGGTCTTGAGGTAGAAGTCCTGGGTGCTGCGGAGCTGGCCCAGGTCGTAGGTGCCCGTCGTGTCGCGGAGCGAGTAGGCGTAGACCCAGCCGACGCCCGTCGCGTCGGGCCCGAGCGCGGGCGAGACCCCGTCGGGCAGGCGGTCGCCGATCTGGCTGAGGTACTCCAGCACGCGGCTGCGCGCCCAGTAGAGGTCGGTGCCGTCCTCGAAGATGACGTAGACGAAGCTCGTCCCGAACATCGAGTAGCCGCGGACGGTCCGCGCGCCGGGGACGGACAGGAAGGCGGAGGTGAGCGGATACGTCACCTGCTCCTCGACGATCTGGGGCCCCTGGCCGGGGTAGTCCGTCCGGACGATGACCTGGACGTCCGAGAGGTCCGGGATGGCGTCGACGGGCGTCGTGAGCGTGGCCCAGGCCCCGAGGCCGGCCACCATCAGCGTCACCAGCCCGACCAAGAGCCGGTTGTGGGCGCTCCACTCGATGAGCCGTTCGAGCGCGCCGTCTTGTGCGTTGGGGTCGCGCATGGCTACTGGGGGCTCGTGTCGCTCATGTCCATCCCCGGCATCGACTGCATCGCGCCGAGTGACGCCGCCAGCCGAGCCTCGGAGTCGATGAGGAACTGGGCGCTCGTGACGACGCGGTCGCCGACCGCGAGCCCCGACAGGACGCGGACGACGCCGTCGCCCTCCTCGCCGATCGTGACCGGCTGGGGACGGAAGCGGCCCTCCCCGAGCGCGATGATGACGGCGGCCTGGCCGACGGCCTCGCCGCCCGTGCGGACGATGGCCTCGGTCGGCACGACGGGCCCCGACGCGCTGGCGGCGCCGAAGAGCGTGGCCGTGGCGTACATGCCGGGCCGGAGGCGTCCGCCCGAGTTGGCGAGAGTCACGCGCGCCGTGCCGGTCCGCGTGGCCGGATCGATGGTGTCGTAGACCAGGTCCACGCGGCCCCGCAGTTCTTCGCCGGGCAGCGAGGTCACGGCCACGACGGCGCGCGTGCCGCGCGCGACCCAGCCCAGGTCCTGCTCGGGCACGGCCACCTGGAGGTAGAGCGCGCCCAGGTTGACGATGTCCATGAGCGGCATCCCCGGCGTGGCCTGCATCCCCTCGACGATCCGCTTGTTCTGGACCGTCCCGCTGGCGGGCGCGAAGAGCGTGACGGTCTCCTGGATGGTGCCCGAGCGCTCGACGGCCGCGATCTGCTGGGCACCGAGTCCGAAGAGGCGGAGCCGCGTCCGGGCCGCCTCGACCAGGCGGTCGGCGCCGGCCCCGCCGCCCAAGAGCTCCCGGTTGCGGACGGCCAGGAGCAGCTCCTGCTGCGTCGACACCAGCTCTGGGCTGTAGATCTCCAAGAGCGGCTGCCCCTGGCGGACGCGCTGGCCCTCGGTGTCGACGTAGAGCCGCTCGACGAAGCCGCCGACGCGGAGCGTGACCGTCTCGCGCCCGGCGTCGCGGGCCTCAAACGTGCCCGTCGTGCGCAACGTCCGCTCGATCTGGCCCGTGGCGACGAGGGCCGTGCGGACGCCGATGTTCTGCAGCGTGACCGGGTCGATCTCGACCGTGCCCGGCGCGGCACCCGAGACGGGGACCGGCTGGAGGTCCATGCCGCAGATGGGGCACTGACCCGGCCCGTCCTGGACGATCTGGGGGTGCATCCCGGACTGGTAGACGATGCCGTCGCCGTTGAGGTCGTACTGCGCCAGGCCGCCCGCAGAGGGCGCGTCCATGTCCATCTCGCCCGAGGCGGGCGGTGCCTCGGCGACAGGATCGGGGTCGTCGCCGCGGGTGAACGCCCAGGCGAGCCCCGCTACGACCACGAGGGCGAGGAGCGCGAGCATCACGACGAGCGTGCGGCGCCTCCGCTGAGGAGACTGGGGCTCCTCGGCGTAGACGTCGGCCGGATCGGGCGCCTCGACGGGCGCGGTCTGGGTGTCGGGGGTCATCGGTCCTGGGGCGACGGGGCGAGCGCCCCGCCGGAGCGGGGCAGGCTGTCGGGCGTGGTGAGGCCGACGGCGCGGGCGAGGGCGGCGGCGGCGTCGAGCAGGCGGGCGCGGGCGTCGACGAGCCCGAGCTGGATCTGGAAGCGGGCGCGCTCGGCGTCGAGGAAGGCGAGGAAGTCGACCGTGCCGGTCGTGTAGCCTGCGAGCGCGGACTCGACGGTCGTGAGCGACTGCGGGAGCAGGGTGGTCTCATAGAGCGCGACCGTCTCGGCAGCACGGCGGGCGTCGGAGAGCGCGTCGGCCACGTCGGCCTGGACGGCCGTCTCCGTGGCCTGGAGGCGCGCTTGGGCGGCCTGCTGGCGGAGCCGGGCCTCGTCCACGCCGGCGCGGAGGCGGTCGCGGCCGAGCGGGATGCGGACGGACGCCATGAGGCCGAGCGCGTCGCGGCCCGTCGCCGTCGGCGGCGCGTCGGCGGGCGCGACGTCGGTGTAGACCACGCCGACGCCGAGGTCCGGTCGGTAGGCGGCACGCGCGAGCGCCACGTCGGCCTCGGCCTGCGCGACCCGCGCCTGGGCCTGGGCGATCTCGGGGCGGAGGCTCAGGGCGAGCGCGTCGAGGTCGAGGTCTGTGGGGAGCGCGGGCGTGGGCGTGACGACGCGGTCGGAGACGGTGAGGCCCGGCCGGTCGAGCACGCGGGCGAGCGCCTGGACGGCCCGGTCGCGCTGCCGGGCGAGGTCGATGAGCCGCTCCGCCAGCCGCTGGCGCTCGAGCTGGACCTGGAGGATGGCGCCCTGGGGACCGCGGCCGACCTCGTATCGGACCGCCGCGGCCTCGGCGAAGGCGTCCAGGCGGGCCTGGAAGGAGCGGACGATCTCGGCGGCCTGCTGCGTGCGGACGAGGTCGGCGTAGGCGCGCGTGGCGCGCTGGGCGAGGTCGAGCGCGGTCACGTCGGCCCCGATCCGGGCGACCTCGGCGGCGGCGTCGGCCGCGTCGCGGCGGAGGCCGAGCGTGCCGGGCCAGGGGAGCATCTGCTCGACGCGCCACTGGCTCCGCTGCGTGCCCCGCGCCGTGAGGATGGGGTACGGCGCGACCATGACCGACGCGGTCGGGTCGGGGAGCGCGCCGGCCTGGGCGCCGCGGCGCGCGAGCGCACGGGCGTCCAAGCGGGCAGCCTGGAGCGTGGGGTTGTCCGCGTAGAGGGCGCCGAGGACGGCGTCGAGGCGGAGGGTGTCGGGGGCCTGGGCGCGGGCGCGGGG
>CAYPVZ010000159.1:0-6946 GCA_964414235.1 uncultured Rhodothermales bacterium
CTGAAGACCTCGCTCCAGCGCCCCCCGGACCTCTGGTCCTGTCGGGGCTCAGCCCTCCGACCTCGCACGGAGCGCGACCGCGGCGTGCCGGATCTGTTCGACGCGGGCCTCGGTCGTTGTGGCCCCCTGAACCGCGTCCGTGGGCACGCCACAGTCCTCACAACGCTCGTCGGCGTAGGCCAGGGCGTTGGCGGAGATCGTGCGGGTGACACGTCCGAGGTAGCTCGGAGACCATTCCGGCCCGAACTGCTCGGCGGTGGCGAGCGCCAGCTCCGAGTCCACGCTCCCGGACTCGACCATCATATCGACGTAGTAGGCGGCGGCCTCGGCTTTCGCGCGGCTCGTCGCGCCGCCGAGGAGATGCGTCCGGAGAACGGAGGCCGGGGCGATCTGACGGATGTGGTATCGCTCGCTCTCCGGAGCCTCGGAGACAAGCGCCGTCATCCGGTGGTGGACGTCGTCCCACGCGTCGGCGCGGTCGCGGTAGACGATCTCTGACACGGCCCTGTCGGCCTCAATGAACGCGCGGTGGGTCGCCTCGAAGTCGGCCCCTGCTGGGACCTGCCCTCGACCCATCGCATCGGCAAGAGGAGGCGACTGCGATGGGCCTGTGAGCTCCGAATGCGGATCGGCACACGCGATCACGACGAGACTGAGGGTGAGGAGGAGGAGTGTGGGTTTCATGTCGGTAGCAGGAGTTGGGTGAGGACGAGGACGTCTAGCAGTACATGTCGACCGTACCGGCGGCGTAGCCCCAGCAGCTCTCTGGTTCACAGGAATAGTACCACTTCGTTCTGATCTCTCCGTATTCGACCATGGTAAAAAAGACCCGATCTTCAGTGGGATAGGAGCTCCCGACCCTCGGCTTCATTCATCCACATTGCTCTCCGGCTGATGGAGAAAGGGCCGTGCTCCCGGGGCGAGGGCGCTTGCAGCGTCAGGCCGGGGTTAATCTGCCCTCGACGCTTCCGAACTCCATGCTCGACTTCGCCCGCCTCGCCGGCCAGATCGCCGACTTCGCCGCCAGCCGTGCGGACGAGGACGCGGCGCACCGGGGGCGCCTCGACCGCGCGCGCGCCGCGCTGGCGGATGCTGCGCCCGCGTGGACGGAGCTTCGGGATCGCGCCGAGGCCGAATCCGGCGGTCCGCTCCGAGCGGTCCCCACATCCCGGCCCGACGAGCGGAACGCGTGCGGGCCGCGGCCGGCTACCGTGACGGTCGTCGCGACGGACGGCTCGCAGATCTTCCCGGACCGCCACGTCGAGCCGTCGTGCTACCTCCTCAACGTCGGGCGCGTCGCGTTTCACTACGGCACGCTCGACGCGCCGCTGATCCAGGCCGAGCCTGCCCTCCGCTACCGCCAGCAGGACCTGGCCGACCTTGCGGAGGACGACGTGGCCGCCTCGCCGCTGGACGTAACGACGGAGGTCGTCTCAGCCCTCCGCGACGAGCTGGAGCTGCGCTGGCTGTTCGAGACCGCGCGCGACGAGCGCCGCAGCGGCCGGCCCGTCCTCGCCATTGCCGACGGGACGCTGATCCGCTGGATGCTGCGGGGCATGAAGAACCGCCGCCTCGAAACGCGCCTGCTCTCCCGCTACGTCGACGAACTGGACCGTTTTCGGGAGGCCGGCATCCCGGTTTGCTCCTACGTCTCGCGGCCGCAGAACGCCGAAGTCGTCAACCTCCTCCGTCTCCACCGCGGCGAGGACGACTGGGAGACCGCGCCCGATTCGCTCCGTGGCCTCCACGACCGGCATCTCTTCGAGCACCACCTCGGCCCGGACGAGCGGTCGACCGTCTTCCTGTCCCGGAGCGAGGTGCTCCGGGAGTACGGCGACCACCGGATCGTCGCGTTTTATGTGCGTGGCTGCGGTGAGGTGGGCCGGGTCGAGATGCCCGAGTGGGTCGCGGCAAATCCCGAATGGCTCGATCTCATCCATGCCGTCGTGCTGGACCAGTGCGAGAAGGGCGGGGGGTACCCGATCATCCTCCAGGAGGCGCACCAGAGGGCCGTCGTGCGGATGCAAGAGCAGGAGATGTTCCATCGCATCCTGGCGCGCCAGATCCGGAGCGCGGGCGGCGCTGCGCCGACGTACTCTGGAAAGGCGGCCTCCAAGCGTGCGCCGAGGGTCTGATCGACCTTTTTCGTCCCGCTGGCGGTTTCAGACGCCGATCCGTCGCCTTCTCTCGTCTCTGTGCCCGTCTCTACCGATCCTGTCGCCGAAGTCATCGCCTCCAGCACGCGCGAGCTCGTCGCCGAGGTCTACGCGGACGTACCGACGCCTACGTTCGGCGCGTGGATCGAGGTGGTGACGGACGACGGGACAACGCTCTACGCGCTCGTCAGCCACGCCGAGACCGGGAGCGTCGAGCCGGGCCGCCAGGCCGTCGCGCTCGGGGCGGACTACGACCGCGACCGGATCCGTCGCGAGATGCCCCAACTGCTGGAGTTGATCCGGACGACGGTTCGGGCGCAGGTGCTCGCCTACCGCGCCGCGAGCGGGCGGGTCCGCCAGACGTTGCCGCCGCGACCAGCCGCCCTTCACGACCGCGTCCGCCTCTGCGGACCCGAGGCCATTGCCTCCATCGCCGCGCCGTTCGACGTGCTCCGCACACTCGCGCGGCACCCCGACCCCGCCGTCCCGGCCGATGACCTGCTGGCGGCCGTGCTCCGCCAGCTGCACGACGCCCACGGCGGCGGCGACGACGGCGAGCGCGTCCTCGTAGAGGCCGGGCGTGCGCTGGCCCGGCTGCTCGACGAGGACCATGAACGGCTCCAATCGATCCTCCGCCGCGTTCGATAGGCCGAGAAACGCGGAGGGCCGCTCCGATCACTCGGGGCGGCCCTCCGCGTTGGGCTACTCTCCGGTCAGCGCGTGACCGTGAGCGTGCGGGATTCGACGAACCGCTCGCCTTCGACACGGACCACGTAAAGCCCGGCCGCCAGCCGCGACGCATCGATGGCGACATCGACGGCGCTCGTCACCTCGCCGTCATAGGCGCGCGCGACCACGCGCCCGAGGGCGTCGTAGACCGCGACGCGGACATGCTCCGGTGAGGCCACCGCGACGCGGACCACCGAGCGGCCCGAGGTCGGGTTCGGCTGGGCCAGCGAGACGTCGGTCCCTGCAGGGGCTTCTGACACGCCGGTGGTCAAGCTCTCGACGCGGAGGGTGAACCGGGCCGGCTCGCCGCGCGCACCCGCCAGCCGGGCCGGGACTGTCGGCGAGCCGAGCGGGACCGGGATCGGCTGCGCGAGACCTTCTGCCCGCCCAAGAGCGGTGGATATTGTCCGGCCTGCCGCGGTGAAGGCGTACTCCGAAGCCGTCCGCAGGTCGACCTCCGTACCTGCGAGGTGATCGACGAGCGTGAGCTTCCAGCCCTCTGGAACGTCCCGGAGCGAGGGCCACGAGAGAACGAGCGGCTGGTCGCCCTCGGCGCCGACGACGTCCAGCGAGATCGGGACTTCAGAGATGCCGTTCGGCCACGCCTGCTGGGCGACTGTCAGCGAGACCGTCTCGTTCTCCGCGCCCTGCGCCTCTGCTTGGAGGCTGAGCCACTCGGCCGCTGGCGGCACCAGCGCGACGGCATCCTCAGGCCCGAAGGCATCGCTGGCGTCCGCCGCGCGGAACGTCACGAGCGCGCCGCCACGGATCGCCTCCGGGAGGGCGGCACCCGCGCCAGGGCGGACGCTGAACGCGATGGCTGCAGGCAGGGCGACGCGGCCATAGAACGGGCCGTCGTCCGACGTCTCGGGGTGGATGGTGAAGCTCGCGCCCGGAGCCTGGGCGACGACGTAGATGCCCTGGAAGGGCGCGATGACACCGCCATTGAGGGGCGTCCCCCCGGGGCCAGAGCCCTGGGTGTACGTCCGGAAGGCCGAGACCGCATCGTCGTAGACGTAGACCGTGGTCCCGACGTTGGTCAGGTCGACCGCGTCCCAGTCGAACCAGCTGGCGGCCGGGGTCGAGACCGCGTTGAGGCCGTCGTTGACGGTGCCCGGGTCCGCGTCGTTGGTGTAGGAGAGCGGCCCGATGGTGTACTCGTTCGCGGCGGTGACGGGCCCGTCCACGTCGAGGGTTTTGGGGAAGCCGTCGACCGTGCCTGGCGTCGAGTAATCGTTGTCGGGGAAGACGAAGACGAAGAGGGCCTGGTCGCCGATCACCGACGTGAGATCGGCCGGGACGTGGTCCTGGATCGTCTCGTCCCAGACGAAGACGTTCGGGTCGCCGAAGGTGACGTCGCCGCCCGGAGCGCCCTGGAGCCAGAGCGGATCGTCGAGGAGTTCGAGAACGGTGGCTGTCGGGTCGGGCGAGCCCAGCATCCGCCAGCCGGTGTCGCCGTTGAGCGTCACGGTCGGCTGGCTGGAGGCCGAGTAGTCCCAGACGAGCGTGGTGCCCGCAGCATTGCCCGAGATCAGGTCGAGGTCCCCGTCGCCGTCGATGTCGCCGAGCGTGGGGTCGGACGAATCGCCCGCGTCGAGGCCCGCGAACGGGCTGGCGGCGGCGGCGAAGGCCGGCGTCGTGAACCCGGGCGCGAGGGAGTTGGCATAGACGACGAACGTCCCGTTGGGCTGTCCCCCGACGAAGTCGAGGTCCCCGTCGCCATCGACGTCCACGAGGTCGAGAGCGGCGTAGCTCCCGATGTTGATTCCGTTCGCGGGGTTTCCCGCTCCGGTCACCTGAGTGAAGCCCCCAGAGCCGTTGCCCTCGAAGTAGAGGATGGCACCGGTGGACAAGCCGGCCAGCAGGTCGAGGTCGCCGTCACCGTCGACGTCGCCGAGCGTTGGACCCGTGTACGCTCCGAAGTCCGCCCCCCCGAATGGGTCGGCGCCCCCACTCTGGAGGGTGAACGTGCCGGCGTCGTTGCGGTAATAGCGCAGGTTTCCTGTCTCGTTCCCGACGACTAGATCCGCATCCCCATCGCCATCGACATCGCCGAGCGAAGGCCTCGCATCGGCACCGACATCGATTCCGTTGAAGGGATTGGCCGCGCCCACCTGCTGGGTGAAGCCTCCACTTCCATTGTTGGTGAAGTAGAAGATCTGCCCGGACGTTCCAGACGTGCCGCCCGCACCGATCGCCAGGTCGAGGTCTCCGTCGTTGTCTACATCGGCCAGGGTGGGGGACGAGTATTGGCCGACATCAAAGGTGATCACTCCGGCCTGAAGCGAGTAGCCGCCGCCCATGGTCCGGGCCATGTCACTGGCGAGTGCGGCGCGCTCGGCGTAGGTCGCCTCTCGGACAGGGGCCTGGCGGGGTTGCGAACCGCGACCGGTCGGTGCGGTGGCCTGTGCGGTGCGCTGTGCGGCCTGCTGGGCCGCAGCCGCGGGGGCGAGGGCGGCGAGAGAGATGCCCCCAAGCGAGGCGGCGCGGATCAGAGCCGCCAGCCGGCGGCGAGCACGCGAATGGTCACGTGCGGAAAGCGTGGCGAACGTGGGCATGGACGCAGGAGGAGAGCGTGAAGGGTTCCGTGCGAGTTCTGCACGGAATCTATGCGCTCCGGCGGATTGTAGCTCCCCGTCGGCTGCTGTTTGAGGAATAAATCTAGTCCATTTACTGTGCCATCTGCGTTAGGGGTGATTGTGCTCTGCCTCCTGGCCCATTTTGCGACGTGCTCAGAAAATGATGCCTGTGCGCGCCGCTAGTACCGGAACGGCTTCTTCCTCGCCGACGAGCAGCGACGGGTTCACCTCGAAGAACACCGACGTCTCGGTCAGTGGAATGGCCCATCCGAAGCCCGCGTGGATGGTCGGACCGCCCCCGCCGCCCGACATCGGAAGGAACCCGCCCAGTCCGCCGATCACATAGCGGACGCTCGACCCGCCACCCGGGAGCGTCACGATCGCCGAGGCCTGAGGGCTCAGCACGAACCGCGTGTCATCGGCGCCCTCGAAGAGGTGAGCGCCCACCCCAAGGCTGGCGGCGACCGAGACGTCGGCGTTGACGGGGAGCGCGACGCGCCCCCGGATGCCGAGGGCCGGGCTGTTGGGGATCACGTCCTGGTTGTAGAACACCGTCGTGACCTCGAAGCCGGCGCCAATGCGGGGCGGGGTGGCTCCGTAGCGCTGCGCGCTGGCGGTGGTGGCGAGAAGAAGGGCGAGGGCCGGGACGAGGGCGCGCATGTCGGGAGGAGGAGGGGACGCGTCGGTACCTTTGGGGGAACGCGGACCCAGCCGCGCCCCCCGTTTCCAAAGTAGCTTCCCCCCCGATGCCAGAGACCCCCGAGATCGCCTCGCGTCCCTCCGATCACGACGTCCAGGACCCCGGCCAGTCCGGCGACCCTGCCGCCTTCCGCGCCCTCGGCCACCAGCCCGACGGCATCGACAACGGCCACTACGATCCGGCCGCTTTCGAGGCGCTCGACTTCTACCGCATCGACGACCTGCTGACGGACGACGAGAAGGCTCACCGCGACCGCGTCCGCCAGTACGTCACCGAGTCCGTGCTCCCGGTCATCGAGCAGCACGCGCAGGCGCTGACGTTCCCGGTCGAGATCGGCCGCGAGCTGGCGGCGCTCGGCGTCATCGGCCCGACGATCCCCCAGGAGTACGGCGGGCTCGGCGCCTCGTCGGTGACCTACGGCCTGATGATGCAGGAGGTGGAGCGGGCCGACAGCGGCCTCCGGTCGTTCTGCTCGGTGATGGGGTCGCTCGTGATGTACCCCATCTACACCTACGGATCCGAGGAGCAGAAGCGCCGCTGGCTGCCCAGGCTGGCGACGGCCGAGGCCATCGGCTGCTTCGCGCTGACCGAGCCGAACGTGGGCTCGAACCCGGCGGCGATGGAAACCCGCGCCGTGAAGGACGGCGACAGCTACGTCCTCACCGGGCACAAGCGCTGGAGCACGAACGCCTCCGTCGCCGACGTGGCCGTGATCTGGGCCCGCGATGACGAGGGCGATGTCCGCGGCTTCCTCGTCGAGACCGACATGCCAGGCGTCTCGA
>CAYPVZ010000160.1:0-6937 GCA_964414235.1 uncultured Rhodothermales bacterium
GTCCCGCGCGCGGCCTCCGACGTCGCCATGCCGCGGAGCCGCCAGCTGGCGGCGGGCGCGTAGGCGGCCTCGGGGATCTCGCCGCGGTGGGCGTCCGGCGGGGCCTCGGGGTAGACCGTGCCGACGCCGTCGGGCGCATCGGCGCCGTCGAGGAGGGCGGCGACGTGGACGGCCGCGTCGTCCTCGGGGTACGTCGCCAGCCGGTCGGTCCAGTGGGGGCGGAGGATCGCCGTCCGGAGCGGGCGGACGACGGCGGCGGGGACGCGGGCGACGGTCGGCATGGGGCATCGGGAGGGACCGGAAAAGCTACCCGCCGGCGACCCGCGTCGCGCTGGCCACGTTGGGAGGGGCCCGCCATGGATCTCTTCTCTCCCCCGCCCGATCTCGACGCCCTCCGCACCCGCGCGCTGGAGGTCCACGACCGCCTCTGCGCGGCCTACGGCTGCCCCGTCGCGTTCTTCTCGGACAAGGACCCGCTCTCGGAGCTGGTCTCGTCGCTCCTCTCGCACCGGACCAGGAACGCCGACAGCGCGCGGGCCTACCGCCAGCTCCGCGAGGCCTTCCCGACGTGGGAGGCCGTCCGCGACGCGCCGACGGAGGCGGTGGAGGCCGCCATCGCGCCGTGCACGTGGCCCGAGCAGAAAGCGCCGCGTCTTCAGGACGTCCTCCGCGCCATCACCGCGGCGCCCGAGACCGACGGCCTCGCCCTCGACGCGCTGGCGGACTGGCCGGCCGACGAGGCGCGGCGGTGGCTCCAGTCGTTCAAGGGCATCGGGCCCAAGACGAGCGCGGCGGTGCTCCTGTTCAGCCGGCTCCGCGTGCCTGCGCTGCCCGTCGACAGCCATCACCACCGCGTGGCCCAGCGCCTCGGCCTGATCCCGTTCGCGATGGACGTCGGCCCGGCCCACGACGCCCTCGCGGCGCTGCTGCCCTCGGACTGGGACGCGCAGCAGGTCTACGACGACCACGAGGCGCTCATGCTGCACGGCCAGAAGTGCTGCTTCTGGAAAGCTCCCGCGTGCGGCCGGTGCCTGGTGACGGACCTCTGCGTCTGGCCCGGGAAGCGCGTGCCCCCTCAGCCGCCGCGGAACACGAAGTAGACCGCGCCGACGAGGCAGAGCGCGGCCCAGAGGAAGTCCAGCCGGACGGGCTGGCGCATGTAGTAGACCGCGAACGGGACGAAGACGAGGAGCGTGATGGCCTCCTGCATCACCTTGAGCTGGGGCAGCGAGAGCGCGCCGTAGCCGATCCGGTTGGCCGGCACCTGGAGCAGGTACTCGAAGAAGGCGATCCCCCACGACACGACGACCGCCAGCAGCACGGGCTTGGCGCGGAGCGTCTTGAGGTGGCCGTACCACGCGACCGTCATGAACACGTTCGAGGCCGTGAGGAGGGCGGCCGTCTTGAGCCAGGTGGGCATCGGGGCAGAGACGAGGGCGGCCGAACGTAGCGCGGGCCCCGACCCGAAGACCACTCCTCTCGACCCGCTGGCGGGCGCGCGTCGCCAGCGGGGCGGAGGCAAAACCTGACGAGCGGGAACCGGCGAACGTGGCGACGTTCGAGCCGCTCGCCACCGCCCCTGCATGTTCGCGCTCCCGCTGACCGAGCCGGTCGCCGTCTTCACCGTCGTCCTGCTCGTGCTGCTGGCGGCGCCGCTCGTGGCGCGGCGCGGCATTCCGGCCTCCGTCGTCCTGCTGGCGGCCGGCATCGCGCTCGGGCCGCACGCGCTCGGCGTGCTCGCCCGCGACCCGACCATCGTGCTCCTGGGGACCGTCGGGCTGCTCTACATCATGTTCCTGGCGGGGCTGGAGATCGACCTCCACGAGCTGGCGGAGGGCAAGGAGCGGAGCCTCGGCTTCGGCGCGGCGACGTTCCTTCTGCCGCAGCTCGTGGGGACGGGCGTCGGGCTCTGGGGCTTCGGGATGGGGCTGCCGGCGTCGATCCTGCTGGGCAGCGTGTTCGCCAGCCACACGCTGCTCGCGTATCCGGCCGCGGCGCGGCTCGGTCTCCAGAAGGAGCGCGCCACCACGACGGCCGTCGGCGCGACCATCCTGACGGACACGCTCGCGCTGCTCGTGCTGGCGGTCATCGCGACGGGCGCCCGCGAGGGCGGGGGGCTCGACCTCGGCGTGCTCGCCCGCGTGGCCGGGTCGCTGCTCGTCGTGGGCGGCCTCGTGCTGTGGGGCCTCCCGAAGCTCGGCGCGTGGTTCTTCCGGACGGCGGCGCAGGACGCGACGCTGGAGTTCGTGTTCGTGCTGGCGGCCGTGTTCGTCTGCGCGCTCGGCGTCGAGGTGCTCGGCGTCGAGCCCATCATCGGGGCGTTCCTGGCCGGGCTCGGGCTGAACCGGCTCGTGCCCGAGGGCGGGCCGCTGATGAACCGGATCGGGTTCTTCGGCAACGCCCTCTTCGTCCCGTTCTTCCTGCTCTCGACGGGGATGCTGGTGGACCTGGGCGCGTTCGTGGCGCCCGGCGCCGGCCGCGCCTGGGCCGTGGCGCTGGCGATGACCGGCACGCTCCTCGCCACCAAGGGCGCCGCCGCGCTCCTCACGCGCCCCGCCTTCGGCTTCTCGGCCGACGAAGCCCGGCTCGTGTTCGGCCTGACCGTGCCCCAGGCCGCGGCCACGCTCGCGGCCGTCCTCGTGGGCGTCGAGGTGGGCCTGTTCGATGGCGCCGTGCTCAACGGGACCATCGCGATGGTGTTCGTGACGTGCCTCATCGGGCCGATCGTCGTCGAGCGGGTGGGGCGGCGGCTGGCGGCGGCGGCCGAGGCCAGGGCCCCCGAGCCGACCGCCAGCCCGCGCGTGCTCGTGACGCTGGCCAACCCCGCGACGGTCGGGCCGCTCGTGGACCTGGCGGCGCTGGCGCGTGAGGGCGGACGCACGGCGGCGCCGCTGGCGGTGGTGACGGTCGTGGCGCCGGGGCCGGAGCAGGCCGAGGGCGTGGCCCGCGCCGAGCGGCTCCTGTCGCAGGCCGTCGTCCACGCGGCGGGCGCCGAGGTGCCCGTGCTGCCGCTCGTCCGCGTCGAGACGAACGTGGCGCGGGCGCTGGCGCGCGCCGCGGCCGAGACGCGGACGTCGCTCGTGGTGATGGGCTGGGACGTGCCGGCGATGGCGGCGCGCGTCCTGTTCGGGTCGGTGCCGGACCGCGTGCTCCAGGAGACGACCGCGGCGGTCCTGATCGCGCGCGAGACGCGCCCGCCGGCCACGCTCCGGCGGCTCCTCGTGGCCGTCCCGCCCCTGGCCGAGCTGGAGCCCGGCTTCGGCGCGGCGGCGGCGGCGCTCCTCGGCATGGCCGAGCGCGCCGGGGCGACGGTCATGCTCCTCGCGCCCGAGGCGGACCTCCTGGCGGTCCGGGCCGCCTTCGCCCGCGCGCGCCGCGGCGGCCCCGAGCCCGAGGTCCTCGCGCTCGGCGCGTGGCGCGACCTCCCGGCCACGCTGGAGACCACGCTCCGCTCGACCGACGGCCTCGCCCTCATCTCGGCCCGCCAGGGCGCCGTCGCCTGGCGCGCGTCGCTGGACCGGCTCCCGCGCGTCCTGGCCCGGGTCCACCCGGAGCTGTCGCTGTTCGTGCTCTACCCCGGGCAGGTGCCGGCCTCGGCCATCCTCCCGTCCGGCCTCACGAGCGGCGACCGCGCGTTCCTGGACCGGCTCAAGCCCGAGCACGTCCGCCTCGGCCTCTCCCAGGCCGACCCCGCCGGCCTCTACCGCCAGTCGCTGGCCGGCCTCGTGGACGGGGCCGACGCGCTGGCGGAGGCCCTCGCCGCGACGCCGCCCGACGCGCGCCCGGAGATCCGCCCCGGCGTCACGCTCGCCCACGTGCGGACGGCGACGGGCGCCGAGCCGCTCCTCGCCATCGGGATCAGCCGCGACGGCGTGACCGTGCCCGGCGGCTCCGGGCCGATCTACGTCGTCGCGGTCCTCGTCGTGCCGGAGCGGGTGCCCTCGCGCCGCTACCTCGGCTGGCTGGCCCTCGTGGCGCGGATGCTCAAGGACGACGCGACCGTCGAGGCCCTCCGCCAGTCGGCGACGCCGGAGGCCGCGCGGGCCACCCTGCTGGCGGCCCTCCACGCGCCGGAGGTGAGCGCGGAGCCGGCGTAGCGGGGGACGGCGCGGCGGGGGACGGCTCCCGAGACGGCCGTGCGAGTCCCCGAGATCGCGATGCAGGCCCCCGAGATGACGATGCAGGCTCCCGAGGTGGCGATGCGAGCCCCCGAGATGGCGATGCGAGCCCCTGAGATCGCCATGCGAGTCCCCGAGATGGACATGATGTCACCCGAGACGGCAAGGATGCGTCCCGAGTATGACATGATGTCACCCGAGATGGCAATGAGGTGCCCCGAGAGGGCAGCGTTGCGCCCCGAGACCGCGAGGTCGCGCCCCGAGACGCGCGCGATGGGCTCGGAGCGGCCACCGTGTGCAGATCTCGGCACCGGGTGCCTCGGTGGGCTCGCCCCGCCCCGCCCTTCGCTTCCACGCTGGCGCCGCGCGTTTCGGTCGGATGCCTCGGGCGCCGCTGCGGCGCCCGAGGCGAAACGCCCGAGGGCTACGTGCCCGACGTGATGCGCACGCCATCGGGCGCCGCCCACGCGAGCCGCCAGCCGCGGGCAGTGCCGGCGAGCGCCGGGGCCTCGCCGTCCACGCGGAGCGTGTCGGCGGCGCCGGGCCGGTGGACGAGCACCTCGGTCGAGCGCGGGTCCGTCCACGCCAGCCAGAGGCGCCCCTGGCCGTCGCGGGCGGCGGCGACCTGGCCCATCGAACCGTCGAGCAGGGGCCGGGGCGCGGAGAACGTCTGGGCGCCGTCGGCCGAGACGGCCTCCCAGGTGCCCGCGCGGCCGTCGGCCCCGGTCGGCCAGGCGACGGCGAGGTCACCCGCTTCGGTGAACGACAGCGCCGGGCCGGCGTGGGGGCAGGCCTCGATGGCCCAGCCGTCGTCGTGGACGCGCGCCGGTGCGGTCCAGGTCGCGCCGCCGTCGTCGGAGCGGGCCGCGGCGATGTCGCGCTCCGTGCCGGGGTAGATGTGGCGCCAGGCGGCGTAGAGCGTGCCGTCGTCGGCGACGGCGAGGGCGGTCCGGCAGCACTCGCACGTCCCGCTGGCGACGACGACGGGCGTGGCGAAGGTCTGGCCGCCGTCGGCCGAGCGCGCGACGGCGAGGTCGGTGCCGGGCTCGTCGGGGGTCTTCGCGTGGCCGTGCATGTCTCCCTCCATCATCGGCGGGGCGGGGTGGTCCTGGCGGTAGCGGTCCTTGGCCGTCCCGTCGAGCCAGCTCACGTACACCACGCCGTCGGGCCCGACGGCGACATTGTGGAACGTGTGGCCGGTCGGGAAGCCGGGGTCGGGGTGGACGATGATGGGCGCGCCCCACGTCCGCCCGCCGTCGGTGGAGGCCGCCAGCTTGAGCACGGACGCCGGGAAGCGCCGGCCCTCGATGGCCTGCTCGTCGACGAAGGCGACGTAGAGCGCGCCGTCGGGCCCCGCGGCGAGGCGCGGGCCGGCCTGGGCGTGCGACGAGATCGCCCCGCGGGCGACCTCGACCGGCGTCTCGGCGCCGTCGGGAAGGACGAGGAGGCGGCGCTCGTCGCCGTCTGCCTCGACGAAGGCGACGGCCTCGGCGGTCGCGGTCGGGGCGAGGGCGCCCGTCAGAACGACGGGCGTCTCGGGTGAGGCGTCGGCCGCGGCGGGCGTGTCGGCCGGCTGGCAGGCGCTGGCGACGGCCGCCAGCGCGAGGATCGGGAGGAGTCGGGTCATGAGGGGATCGGGAGAGGTTGCCCGTCCTCCCGCCCCTCGGTTCGGGGCGGGAAGACGGGCGAGCGGATCAGCGGCCGAGTCGGTAGCCCAGGCCGACGGTGAGCGCGCGCGGCAGGCCGGGCGTGTACTGCTTGCGGCCGTACGAGATGGACGCCGTCGTGGCGTAGAGCGCGTCGGTGGCGTTGAGCAGGTTGGCCCAGACCTCGACGCCGGCGAGCGCCGGGCCGGCGTACTGCGCGCGCAGGTTGAGCACGGTGTAGCCGTCGTAGCGCGCCGTGTTCGTCGGGTCCATCCAGTAGGGCCCGACGCGCTCGACCTCGGCCGCGAGGCGGAGGCCGCGGACCTGCGGCGGGCGCACCGCCAGCTCGGCGTTGACGATGTGCTCCGGCGCCAGCTCCATCCGGTTGCCGTCGTAGCGCACCTCGCGCCCGGCGCGCGCGTCGACGAGGAAGTCGACGTAGGTGTGCCGCGCGACGGTGCCCGAGAGGCGGAGGCCGACGGCCGGGACCGGCTGGACGACGAGGCCCGCCTCGATGCCCTGGTGGCGCGTCGCGCCCGCGTTCTGGTCCTGGCTGGAGCCGTCGGGCTGGCGGACGCTCACGATCTCGTCCTGGCCCGTCATCCGGTAGGCCGAGACGTCGGCCGCCAGCCGGCCGCCCCACGTCTGCGCGAAGCCGCCGACCTCGTACGAGTCGAACGTCGCCGGGCGGAGCGTCGGGACCTGGACGCCGCGGTAGAGCTCGCCGGCCTCGGGCGGCAGGAAGCCGCGGCTGGCGTTGGCGTAGAGGCCCGTCTGCGGCAGGAACGCGTAGACGACGCCGACGCGCGGCGTGACGCGCGAGAACGTGTCCGCGCGGTCGGCCGCGCCGGAGAACGAGCCGGCCGGGAGGTGGTTGTCGAGCGCGTACCGCACGCGGTCCACGCGGACGCCCGCCACCAGCGTGAGGTGGTCGACCGGCTCGACCTCGCCCTGCGCGAACGCGGCGAGGTTGGTCAGCGTGATGTCGTAGTCGGTCAGCAGCGAGTCGGTCTCGGTGTAGCCCGTGAACACGCCGGTCGTGGCGTCGCGCGTGACGGCGATGTAGCGGGCGACGTAGCCCGAGGGCGTGACGTCGACGAGGCCGCCGGCGAGGGCGCGGAACCGGCCCCAGGCGACCTCGTGCTGCGCGAGCGCGCCGAGGCTCTGGAACGT